>JAYSCC010000312.1:0-4455 GCA_041915065.1 Zavarzinia sp. | reverse complement strand
CCGTCGCTCTCGCCCTTCAACGCCTGGCTCCTGCTCAAGGGGCTGGAGACGCTGGAACTCCGGGTCGAGCGCCATTGCAGCAATGCCCAGAAGGTGGCCGACTTCCTGGACCGGGCCAAGGCGACGGGGCGGCTGAAGAACGTCTCCTACCCCGGCCTCGCCTCCCATCCGCAGCACAAACTGGCGCTGGCGCAGATGTCGGGCCAGGGCGGTTCGGTGGTGACGCTGGAGGTCGAGGGCGGCCGCCCGGGCGCCTTCGCCTTGATGAACCGGCTCCGACTGATCGATATTTCCAATAACCTGGGCGACTCCAAGAGCCTGATCACCCATCCCTCGTCGACCACGCATCAGCGCCTTCCGGCCGCGGAACGGGCCCATCTCGGCATCACAGAGGGTTTCATGAGGCTGTCGGTCGGGCTTGAAGATGCGCAGGATCTGATCGACGATCTCGACCAGGCGCTCGGCTGAGGCCGGCCGTCAACGCTCTGTTTCCTTGGCGCCCCTGGACTTTGCCAGGTGGCGCGACGATATGATGACGGCAATGTACGACAAGACGACCCGTGCGATCCGCGTTTCGGTAAAGCCCACCTTCCTCGAGGACCAGTCCTCGCCGGATGAAAATTACTATGTCTGGGCCTACCGCGTGCAGATCGAGAACCAGGGGTCGGAAACCGTGCAGCTCCGGGATCGCTACTGGCGCATCACCGACGGCTTCGGCCGCGTGCAGGAAGTGCGCGGGCCGGGCGTCGTCGGTGAACAGCCGGTCCTGAAACCGGGGGAGCGTTTCGAGTACACGAGCGGCACGCCGCTCGCCACACCGTCGGGCATCATGCTCGGCACCTATCGGATGGAAACGGACAAGGGCGAGTCCTTCGAGGTCGAGGTTCCGGCCTTCTCGCTCGACAGTCCGCACCAGCCGGTACGCATCAACTGATCGGCCTGATCCGGCCGGCGGGTGCGAGCGTAGAAACCGCGGCCGGATCAGCCGATGGCCCGAAAACAGGGTCGGCCCGGAAACACGGGGTCCGAGACACCCCGAACGAAAGGGATGGAGATGACTGTCACCCCCACCATGAAGCGTCCCGCCGACGGCAAGGGCGAAAAGCCCAAGGGCGGCCGCGAGTCGAACCTCGTCCTCGGCAAGGCCCGGACCGACCGGCCGACCCGCGAAGAGGCCGAATCCGCGATCCGCACCCTGCTGCTCTGGGCCGGCGACGACCCGGACCGCGAGGGCCTGGTCGATACGCCCGCCCGGGTCGCCCGTGCCTATGAGGAATTCTTCGCCGGCTACGACGCCGATCCCGTGGAGATGCTGAACCGCACCTTCGAGGAGGTCGAGGGTTACGACGAGATGATCGTCCTCAAGGACATCCGTCTCGAGAGCCATTGCGAGCACCATATGGTGCCGATCATCGGCAAGGCCCATGTCGCCTATCTGCCGAAGAACCGCGTGGTCGGCATTTCCAAGCTGGCCCGGGTGGTCGACGCTTACGCCAAGCGCTTCCAGGTCCAGGAGAAGCTGACCGCGCAGATCGCCAATTCGATCGACGAAGTGCTGCAGCCGCGCGGCGTCGCCGTGGTGATCGAAGCCCAGCACCAGTGCATGACCACGCGCGGCGTGCACAAGCCGGGCGTTTCCATGGTGACCTCGCGCATGCTGGGCGCCTTCCGCCACGACCCGCTGACAAGGCGCGAATTCCTCACCATCATCGGCAATCCGGCATCGAGCGTCGGCGCCTGAATTTCGTTCGGGGCCGCATTTCGCTATAGTCGGCACTTCGAGTCGCCCGCTCCCGAGACGGGGGCGGGCGAACCCGTTCTGCCCCCGCCCGCCGGGGCGGGCGGACCCGTTCTGGAGGGAGCCGAATGGCCGGTGAACATATCGATGCGGTGGAGATGCTGCGCCGCCTCGTCGCCTTCGACACGACGAGCCGCAACTCCAATCTCGAACTGATCGATTTCGTCCGCCACTATCTCCGCGGCCACGGCATCGAGAGCGAACTGGTGTTCGATCACGGCGGCGCCAAGGCCAATCTCTATGCGACGCTGGGCCCGCGCGAGGCGGGCGGCATCATCCTCTCCGGCCATACCGACGTGGTGCCGATCGACGATCAGGATTGGTCGACCGATCCCTGGGCACTGACCGAACAGCACGGTCTGCTCTACGGCCGCGGCTCCTGCGACATGAAGGGTTTCGTCGCCTGCTGCCTTTCGCTGGTGCCCGAATTCCTGGCCCGTGGCCTCAAGGAGCCGATCCACCTCGCCTTTTCCTATGACGAGGAAGTGGGCTGCCTCGGCGTGCACAGCCTGATCGAACATGTCGTCGCCAACCACCCGAAGCCGCGCCTCTGCCTGGTCGGCGAGCCGACCATGATGCAGGTGGTCGATGCCCATAAAGGCATCCGCTCCTTCTTCACCACGGTGACCGGGCTCGAAGCCCATTCCAGCGCCACCCATGTCGGCGTCAACGCGATCATGGTGGCGGCCGACCTGATCGGCTTCCTCGGCCGCATGGGCGAAGAGCTGAAGGCCCGGGACGATGCCACTGGCCGCTTCACCCCGCCCTATACGACCCTCTCGGTCGGCACCATCGAGGGCGGCACCGCGGTCAACATCATCCCGCGCCATTGCCGCTTCGCCTGGGAATACCGTTCCCTGCCCGGGACCGACGCGGACGAGCCGATCCGCCGCTTCGAGGAACACGTCAGGACCCAGGTGCTGCCCGCCCTCGAAGAAAAGGCGCCGGGCGTCGCCGCCATCACCACCGTGCCGCGCTCGGTTACACCGGCGCTGAGCCCCGATCCGGGCTCGGCCGCCGAAGTTCTGGCCAAGGCGCTGGCCGGCACCAACGAGACGCTGGCGGTCTCCTATGCGACCGAGGCCGGGATTTTCCAGGTCCACGGCATCCCGACCGTGGTGTGCGGCCCGGGCGACATTCTCCAGGCCCACCGGCCGAACGAATTCGTGGCGCTGGACCAGATCAAGGCCTGCACCGCCTTCCTGCGCAAACTGGCCGACCGCGTCTGCGCGGCCTGAGACAGCGGCGATGACGGGCCCCCTGCTCGCCCTCGCCTCCGCCCTTCTGTTCGGGGCCAGTACGCCCTTCGCCAAGCTGCTGCTGGGCGAAGGTGTGGATCCCTGGCTGCTCGCCGGCCTGCTCTACCTCGGCTCGGGCTCGGGGCTCGGCCTGATCGCGCTGGCGCGGCGCCTCCGCGGCGGCCCCGCCACGGAGACCTCGCTCGCCCGGCGCGACCTGCCCTGGCTCGCCGCCGTGGTGCTGTCGGGCGGGGTCGCCGGGCCGCTACTGCTCATGGTCGGCCTCGCGCGGACGCCGGCTTCGACCGCTTCCCTGCTGCTCAATGTCGAGGGGCTGGCGACCATGGCGATCGCCTGGCTGGTGTTCCGCGAGAGTGTCGACCGCCGCCTGCTGTTCGGCGCCTTCGCCATCCTGGCCGGGGCCGTGCTGCTGTCCTGGCAGGGCGGGCCGTCGGGCTTCGGCCTGGGCGCGCTCGCCATCACGGGCGCCTGTATCGCCTGGGGGATCGACAATAATCTGACGCGGAAGCTCTCGGCCGCCGATCCGGTGCAGATCGCCCTGGTCAAGGGCCTGGCGGCGGGCGCCGTCAACCTGGCCCTCGCCCTGTCGCGCGGCGCCGTACTGCCCGGGCCTTCGATGCTGGCCACGGCGGGCGCCATCGGCTTCCTCGGCTACGGGGTCAGCCTGGTGCTCTTCGTGCTGGCGCTCCGCCACTTGGGCTCGGCCCGGGCGGGGGCCTATTTCTCCACGGCACCCTTCATCGGCGCCGTGCTGGCCGTCGGCCTGTTCGGCGATCCGGTGACCGTGCCGCTGCTGGTCGCGGCCGGGCTGATCGCCCTCGGCCTGTACCTCCATCTCGCGGAACGCCATGTCCACGAGCACGCCCACGAGGCGATGGAACACAGCCACCGCCATACCCACGACGCGCACCACCAGCACGCCCACGGGCCGGGCGACCCACCGGGCCAGCCGCACAGCCACGCGCACCAGCACGAGCCGCTACGCCACCGCCACCCGCATTACCCCGACCTGCACCACCGGCACAGTCACTAGGCTCAGCGCCAGCGGCGGTGCAGCCAATTCCACTGGTCCGGGCGGGCGCGCGAGCGTGCCCCCCAAGACAATCCTCCATCTCAGAGTGGGCATCGAAAATTCACGGCCGACCTCAAAACTTGCACTGGAGCAAAATTCCAGCTAGTTTGAGATTGCTCTCTTTGAGAGCCGGCCACTTCAACGCAGCAGAATTGCTCGTAAGAAGTGGCGGAGACAGCGGGATTCGAACCCGCGGACCCCTTGCCGTGGAAAGTTGGGGGGTCGCCCGATCCTAAGTCGGGAGCATTCAGCCGCTCTGCCATGTCTCCGTACCACAGAAGGCCCCACAGGGGCCTTCTGACCGTATCTTCAGCGACATTACGGCC
>JAYSCC010000311.1:0-4464 GCA_041915065.1 Zavarzinia sp. | reverse complement strand
TCCGCCTGCTGATCGACATCGCGCCCCGGCGCATGGTGCTCCAGGCGCTCGCCAAGGGCATGGCCGATGCCTGCATCACGTTCGACGCCGCCCCGCGCGCGGATCTCCACTACGAAGTCCTGATGCGGGAATATCAGCAGATCTATTGCGGCCGCGCCCATCCGCTCTACGGCCTTCGCATCGGCGACCCCGCCGTGTTGGCGGGCGAGCGTTTCATCCTCATGGGGTCGGACGAGCCGGACGACGTGCGCAATTTCCGCCGCCGCTACGGCCTCGGCGAGAATCCGGCCGGCATCGCCGAAAACCTGCCCGAGACCATCCGCCTGATCCGCCTCGGCATCGGCATCGGCTTCCTGCCCACGCTGATCGCCGAAGGCGTGACCCCGGCCGACACGCTGTGGCCCCTGCTGCCGGCGGAAATGCTGCCCAATTACCTGATGTATCTGGTCACCCGCCCGGCGGACGAGCAGAGCCTGCCGGCCCAGCTCTTCCTGGCCGAGATCCGCCGCCGCCTGGCCGCCCAGGCGCCGTGATGTCAGGCCCCGTGAGCGTCAGCCCGGCGCGCGGGACATGCGGCCTTCTTTGTCGAAGAAGGGGAAGATGCCGATCTTGAAGCATTTGCCCATGGTGGTGGCGCGGGTGATCGCCTCCTTGGCATAGGCGGGCGGCAGCACCTCGTTCGCGGTCTCGGCGAAGAGTTCGACCCAACGGTCGAAATGCTCGGGCTCGACCGGCAGCCTCAGATGCACCGGGAAGGGATGGCCCTCGTAACGCTCGGTCTTCAGCAGGGCCTTGGACCAGAAGTCGGAGACGATGCCGAAGTGATGGTCCCAATCGATCAGCAGGGAATCGAACACGGGGCCGAGCAGCGCATCCTTGCGCGCGCGTTCGTAGAAGGCACGGGTCAGCGTCGCGATCGCGGCTTCGAGCGCGGGGTCTTCGACGGCACTGGCGGTTTCGGTCATGGCGGCGGGCTTTCGGTGGCGCACGATCCCCATTGGCCAGTCTGACCGAAGCCAGCACCCGGCGCCACGCGCGGATTGGCGCAGGCAGGCTTGCATCCGCCCCTCTCGCGCCGGGGGCCCGGCCCCGCTATGGTTCGAGCCCCAACCAGGGAGGCAGCGATGATCGAGCTTCATTACTGGCCGACACCGAACGGCTGGAAAATCACCATCATGCTGGAAGAAACCGGCCTGCCCTACGTGGTGAAGCCGGTCAACATCGGCCGGGGCGAGCAGTTCGAGCCCGCCTTCCTGGCGATCTCGCCCAACAACCGGATGCCGGCGATCGTCGACACCGAACCGGCGGACGGCGGCGCGCCGCTCTCCGTCTTCGAATCGGGCGCCATCCTGCAATATCTCGGCCGGAAGAGCGGGCAGTTCTATCCGCAGGACGAACGCGCCCGGGTCGAGGTCGAGCAATGGCTGTTCTGGCAGATGGGCGGCCTCGGCCCCATGGCCGGCCAGGCCCATCACTTCCGCCAATATGCGCCCGAGAAGATCGACTACGGCATCAACCGCTACACCAACGAGGTGAACCGCCTCTACGGCGTGATGAACAAGCGCCTGGCCGACCGCGAATTCCTGGCCGGCGCCTATTCGATCGCCGACATGGCGGCCTGGCCCTGGGTCGTGCCGCACAAGAACCAGGGCCAGGACCTGGCCGATTTCCCCAACCTGAAGCGCTGGTTCGAGGCGATCCAGGCCCGCCCGGCGGTCAAGCGCGGCTTCGCCGTGGGCGAAGAGCTGCGCCGCGTCGGCCCCATGGACGAAGAAGCGAAAAAGGTCCTGTTCGGACAGAAAGCCCGCTGATGAGCAAAGACGTCTTCGAAGCCACGACCGATACGCAAGTCGCGGCCCTGTTCCCGGTGATCGCCCAGCTCCGCCCCCATCTGGCGGGGCCGGACGACCTCGTCGCCCGCACCGCCCGCATGCGGAAGGACGGCTTCCGCCTGGTCTGGCGCGCCGGGGCCGACGGCACGCCCGTCGCGGTCGCCGGCTTCCGCATCTACGAGACCCTCTATGCCGGGCCGAAGCTCTATGTCGACGACCTGGTGACGACCGAGGCCCGGCGGGGCAAAGGCGACGGCACCGTGCTGATCGCCTGGCTGCTCGAGGAAGCGAAGCGCCTCGGCTGCAAGGAGTTGGACCTCGATTCCGGCGTCCAGCGCTTCGCCGCCCACGGCTTCTATTTCGCCCGCGGCCTGCATATCGCCAGCTACCACTTCAAGCGAACCGTGTAGGATTTGACTTCGCCGGGCCGGGCCGGTAAAGAAGCCCCTCCGGAGTCGTGGCCGAGCGGCTGAAGGCGGCGGTTTGCTAAACCGTTATAGGGGCTTAAACCCCTATCGAGGGTTCGAATCCCTCCGACTCCGCCAAGCCACAAATAGTATCAATGGCTTGATTGCATAGGACGTTTCCTATTGGAGGCCTGTGCGTTACGGTTCTCGCATGCCGATCGAAGATAGGTTCAAGGCTGCGATCATTGCCACCTTGGCCAAACGAGCCGCCAACCGCTGCTCAAATCCAGACTGCCGAGCGACGACAAGTGGCCCGGCCGAAGATCCTGGCGGCTCCATCAACGTTGGTGAAGCCGCTCATATCTTTGGCGCGAATCCAGGCGCTGCCCGCTTCGATCCAAACATGACTCCCCTGGAAAGAAGCGAAATTTCTAACGCGATATGGCTCTGCAGTAATTGTCATAAAATGATTGATGACGATCCCAGCCAGTATCCGGCCGGCCTACTCTTTGCGTGGCAACGTGAGCACGAGCGTTATATTTCGAGAATACTAGGGAAAGCTGGCGCCGAGATAAGGCAAAAATACGAAGATAAATTCTTGGACGAATTTGGAAAAATAAGCCCTCTAGCCGGGAGAATATTGTTAGAGAAACAAAAACATTGGGAATACAAACTGACTTGCGAGATTATTCGATACGAAACATCCCCTATATTTCGCCGATGGAGCGCACTAAAACGTGGATTGTATATAAAAGAATATAAATATATTCCATTGGATTCATGCAAGAGCTGGATCAATACAATAAACCATGAATTAATACAAATTTCTGGCGTTCTATCCGGCCTCATTGGAGATGAATTTCATAGGGCCTGGGGCGAACCGGGAGTCCCTGGAAATGAAATTGAAATAATTGAAACATGTAGGCTATACAAAGAATTATGCTCAAGCCTGCTATCAATCGAAGAAAGAACACGATTCTCGATTCTTGATAAGAAATTTACCGATGTTCAGAATCTATATAAAGGAATTTCTGGAAATATAATAGATGAACTCGAAAAATTGCCACTTCTGATTTCAGACTTATTTAAAAATGGAGATCCCGAAAGGAGCGAATATAGTATAAATTTGAAATTCGGACTTCCAGAAAAATGGGCAGATTTAGTGTCCGCGGAAATGTCGAAAATACAGTTCTAGAGGAAGAATTGGCCGAGGCAGTCAACCGGATTTAGGTTGGCGACACTCAATCCGGCGTCACCGCACTGGCAGCACGAGCGTCAATTTCGTCTCGCCCACGGGCGAGAGGGCTAGCAGGGTAAGGCGACAATCGCGGTGGCAACCGCTTCAAGGCCGGCTGCTGTCGCCAGCAGATAGTGGTCGACCTGCTTGAACAGCCGGTCATGAAAGGTAGTGGAAGGGCAAGGTCCGACTCATTACGAGCCTCAGCGGCCAGCCAGCCTGTGCGGCCGGATTTCACCCGAAGTCGGCCACACCTGTAATACCGGGCCGATCAAAGTTCCGGGCCGGCTGAAGGTAAGATATACTTGTAGTCGTTGAGGCACACGAACGTGTCCCGAGCTGAAAGGCCCGGCATCATGGATATCGCGACGCAGGCCGTGACCTTTCTCCAGGCCAAGGGGCAGTCGGAACTGTCCCTGGCGATGGTCAAGCAGAATGCGGATTTCCAGCGGAAGGCGGTCGAGTCCCTGATCGAGACGCTGGATGCCGTGCCGGCGGCGCCGGCCGGCATGGGCACCGTCGTCGATCAATACGCCTGACGCCTTCCCCTCAGGCGCCAGCAAGCTGCAAGCGCGACAGGTCGTCGAGCAGCGTGGGGCCGGTCGGCTGCCAATCCAGCAGGCGGCGCGTCTGTTCGCTCGAAGCGGGCATGTCGTGGCCGGCGAACATGGCGAGCCAGCCGAAGAAGGCGCCCGCGTCCTCAGGCCCGATCGATCTCGCCGGCAGGCCCAGGCACTGGCCGACGGTTTCGGCGATGGCGCGCATCGCCACCCCCTCCTCGGCCACGGCGTGATATTTGGCGTTCGGGGCCGCGCGCTCGATCGCCTTTCGATAGAGGCGAGCGACATCGGTGACATGGGCCGCCGGCCAGCGGTTGGCGCCATCGCCGACATAGGCGCAGACGCCCTTCTCGCGATAGAGCTGGATCGCCGGGGTGATCAGGCCCTGGGTCACCGGGTCGTGGACCTGGGGCAGGCGCACGATCGAG
>JAYSCC010000310.1:0-4482 GCA_041915065.1 Zavarzinia sp. | reverse complement strand
TGTTGACGAGCGAGTTCAGCTGACCCAGGAGGTCGGAGAACTGCTTGGTCAGGTCGGCCTTGGTGGTGTCGTCCGCGGTCTTGACCGAGATCGCGACACCCTTGATCTGCTTCAGGATCTTTTCCGCCGAGTCGGTCGCGTTCGAGGCGGCCTTCAGCGAGGAGATGCCCTGGTCGATGTCGGACTTGCGCGAGGTCAGGTCGGATGCGCGGTCGGACAGGGACTTGGAGGCGAAATAGGCGGTCGCGTCGTCGATCGCGCTCGAAACCTTGAGGCCGGTCGACAGCCGGCTCTGAGTCCGGTTGGCCAGCGAGGTGGTTTCGTTCAGCGAGAGCAGGTTGGCGCGCGAGGTCGCGGTAAGACGGATGTCAGCCATAGTCGATGGTCCTTCTGGTCCAAATGTGGAAGCCCTTCTGGGCTCCGCTCAGCCAGATGCACCGATCGTGCCAATCCAACCGAATTGGGGACACCGAGCATTTCCGCCATTTTGAGGTTGGCGGAACGGCCCATATTGGGAATATTTTGCCGGGCTGAGCCGGCAAAAATTGCCTGGTCGGTCGAAATTGCCCGGCAGATCTTGCCGGGTTGCCCGGGCTGGGCAAGTGCTGCGGCGCCTGCCATATATCGGGAATGCTACTGGACCGCCTTGCCCGAACCCTCCACTTGCCCCGTGTGGCGACCGCCCCCTTCTGCCCCGGCGAAGTGCGGGGCACTGTCGTCCTGCCGCCGGATGCCTCGCTCGGGCGGCGGCTCGCGACCTTCGCGGGGCCCGGCCTTTTGGTCGCGGTCGGCTATATGGACCCGGGCAATTGGGCGACCGATCTCGAGGCGGGTTCGGCCTATGGCTACGATCTTCTTTTCGTCGTGGCGCTCTCGAGTCTGGCCGCCATGCTGTTGCAGACGCTGGCCATGCGCCTCGGCATCGTCGCGGGGGTAGACCTCGCCCAGGCCTGCCGGGAACGCTATGGCCGTTCGGCCCGCATCTTTCTCTGGCTGATGGCGGAAGCGGCGATCGTCGCCACCGACGTCGCCGAGGTGCTGGGGGCGGCGCTGGCGATCAATCTGCTGTTCGGCCTGCCGCTCGCCTGGGGGGTGGTGCTGACCGCCCTCGACATGCTCCTGGTGCTCGGCCTCAAGGGCCAGGGCTTCCGCGAGGTCGAGGCGATCGTGCTCGGCCTGGTCGCTACCATCGGGGCCTGTTTCCTGATCGAACTCGTGCTGGCGCGGCCGGATGGCGCCGCCGCAGCAGCCGGTCTGCTGCCCGACATCGCCCGGCTCGACCAGCCGGGCGCCCTCTATGTCGCGATCGGCATCCTGGGGGCCACGGTGATGCCCCATAATCTCTATCTCCATTCCTCGATCGTGCAGACGCGGCGGATCGGAACGGAACCGGCAGCGATCCGGTCGGCGCTGACCTTCGCCCGGCTCGACACCATCGGCTCGCTCCTGCTCGCGGCCCTGGTCAATGGCGCCATCCTGATGCTGGCGGCGGCGACCTTCCATGCCGCTGGCGATACGACGGTCGCCGACATCGCCGATGCCCACCGTCTGCTCGAACCGCTGACCGGGGCGGCGGCGGCCGGCGTGCTCTTCGCTGTCGCCCTCTTCGCATCGGGGCAGAGTTCGACCTTCACCGGCACGATCGCCGGACAGATCGTGCTCGAAGGTTTCATGAAGCTGCGCATTCCCTGTTGGCAGCGCCGGGTGATCACGCGGATCGCGGCGATCGTGCCGGCCCTGATCGGCATCCTGTGGCTGGGCGAGGGGGCGGTCGGCCGGCTCCTGGTGCTGACCCAGGTGGTGCTGTCGCTGCAGCTGCCCTTCGCCATCTACCCGTTGATCCGGGCGACCGGCGACCGCCGGCTGATGGGCGGCTTCGTCACGGCGAAGCCGGTGGCGCTGGTCGCCTGGCTGCTGTTCGGGGCGATCAGCGCCGCCAACGTCTGGCTGGTGATCGATAGTTTCGCCTGAGCCGCTGCGACGAATGGAGCAGGGGCGGCGACCCCGCCATCTGCTATAGGGACCCGAAACCGGGAGAGCTCGAGATGGAACAGGCAACGGTCGCCAGCACGCCCTATGAACAGATCGGCGGGGAAGCCGGGGTGCGCCGTCTGGTCGACCGCTTCTATGAACTGATGGACACGCTGCCCCAGGCCAAGGCCTGCCGCGACGTGCATCCGGCCGATCTCTCCGGCAGCGCCGCGAAATTGTTCGACTATCTGAGCTTCTGGCTCGGCGGCCCGCCGCTCTATACCGAGAAATACGGCCATCCCATGCTGCGCGCCCGCCACCTGCCCTTCTCGATCGGCAAGGAAGAGCGCGACGGCTGGCTGCTCTGCTTCGCCCACGCCTGGGCTGAAGTCGCCGCCACGGCGCCGATCCGCGACGTCATCATGCGGAAGGTGGTCGAACTCGCCTATATGATGGAAAACAAGGACTAGGCTCTGGACTCATAACCAGCAGATGGCGGTAGCTGCGATTATGACTGCGGCCAGGAAATTGGCAGCCAGCTTGTCGTAGCGCGTTGCCACGCGCCTCCAGTCCTTGAGGCGGCTGAAGGTTCGTTCGATGACGTTGCGCTGGCGATAGGCGCTCCTGTCGAAAGGGTGCTTTCGCTTGCGGGTTGGATGTTGGGTATGACGGGCATGGTGCCGCAGTCGATCAAACTGGCGCGGTCGGCCCTTTTCGTCGACGGCGGCGTGGATTCTGGTGGTGCGTCCGCCTCGGGAGCGGCCGATGGCTTGTGTGTCCCCCCTTGCCCGCCCACCGGACAAAGCGGTCGTAAAGTGTCTTGCGAGGACCATAGCAGGAAGGCGCGTCCTTCCATCGGCAGCCCGACTGCAACACATGCACGATGCCCGAGATCACCCGCCGGTCATCGACGCGCGGCTTCCCCCGCGTATCTGTCGGCAACATCGGCCCCAGCCGGGCAAGCTGTTGATCTGTCAGCCAAAACGACATGTGAGTCAAACTCCCAAAGGGAAGTTTGACTCACATAGCTGCCCCGAAGGGAATCCTCTTTGTGGGTCCTAAGCCTAGAAGCCGTCGTGGCCGGGGTCGAGGAAGAAGCGGACGATCGCCTCGGTCGCATCCAGGTTATGGCTGGGGTGGCCGCCTCGCCTCTCGCCCAATTGGCCGGGCATGGGCGGCCAGGCATGGCCGGCGCCGTGCAGCCAATAGGCGCCGACCCGGGTGCCCGGGGCACAGCTCGGGTAGGTGAGCTTCTCGACCGTGGTGCCGTCCGCCACCTTGGGCGGCAGCATGGCCCGGCTCGGCGCCGGTGCGCAGCCGGCGGCGCGGGCGAAGCGGGCGAGTGAGGCCTCCGCCCCGATCACTTCGCCGCGCTCACAGAAGGCGGGCAGCGTGTCACGGCACACGGTGCCGCCGGCAAAGGGCATGATCGGATCGTCGACGCCATTGATGGCCAGGACCGAGATCGGCCGGCTGGGCTTGCAGCCGGGTGCCACCGAGACGGCGACGTCGCCGATCACCGGGGCGATGCCGGCCACCAGGTCGGCCGCCTCGCAGCCGATCCGATAGGCCATGATGCCGCCGTTGGAGGCCCCGGCGATGAAGACGCGGCGGCGGTCCAGGTTCATGCGCCGGCCGATGTCGTCGACCAGGTGGCGCATGAAGGAAACGTCGTCGACGCCCTTCTTCGAGGATTCGAGGGTGCCGCGACCGTCGTTCCAGCGCCAGGTGCGCCGGCTGTGCAACGGCCCGGCGGCATCGGGATAGGCGACGGCGAAGCGATAGCGCTCCACCAGATCGTTGAAGCCGACCAGTTCCATCTTGGCGCCGGTGCCATAGGTGCCGTGCAGGACGATGATCAGGGGTAGGGGCTCCGGCCCCGGCCGCTTGGGCGTCACCAGGATATAGTGGCGGGCGAGGCCGTCGGCGGTGAAGTCGACGTCGGCCGCAGCGGCGGGGCCGATCGCCAGGGGCAGGACGAGCAGAGCCAAGAGAAACGCCAGAACCGACCCACGCATCGTCATCTCCCGAAAAGCAACCGAGGCCAAAAAGGCCCCTCGAAAGGCAACCGGGGCCCGAAGGCCCCGGCGACCCTATCATGCCGGCGTCAATTCAGCTCGACTTCCGGCATCGCCTTCAGCTCGTCCTTCGAGGCGGCGACCTGAACCAGGTAATGGCCGCTCTTCTCCGGCAGGATCTGGATCTCGGTCAGCTTGAGGGCGACCAGCTTGTCACCGACGCCGAGGAAACCGCCGACCGAGAGCACGGCCGAATCGATCCGGTTGTCCGGCCCGATCACCAGGTCCGCGACCTTGCCGATCGATTCGCCGGCCGAATTGGTGACCGGCGCGCCGATCAGGGCACCGGCGCGCAGATCGGCGCCCACCACCGCCGGGGCGGGCGTCGCACCCGGGCTCGCCTCGCCGGCCGCGAGGGCGGGCACGGCAGTGGCGGCCAGAAGGGCGGACAGCACGGTGACGGACAGCATCTTGTTCATCGGTTTCTCCTCTC
>JAYSCC010000309.1:0-4488 GCA_041915065.1 Zavarzinia sp. | reverse complement strand
GCTCGATCTCGGCTTCCGTCATCGGCGGATTGTCCGGATCGGTCAGGGCGGCCGCGGTGATTTCCGCGTCGGTCATCGCCTCCAGCCGGGTGCGCTCCTGCTCCGTCATGTTCGACGGGGCGCTGGGATCGAGCTTAAAACGGGCCATAGATCCGATCCTCGGGCTTGTTGGTGCGGCGGGCGGAGATGATCCGCGCGACCACGCCGCGCATGGTGAAGACGACCGAATAGAGCTTCGCGCCGATACGCCCGATGACCTTGGCTCGCCTTTCCTGGTCGTCAGGATGTGTGGCGTCGACCACGACTGCCCGCGGATCCAGAAAGACCTCGACAGCGGTCCGGAAGGAAATGCCGTGTTTGGCCTCGTTGCTCGCGGCCTTCGCGTCGTCCCATTCGAAGGCCGTCGGCATCTTCATGACTATGATATGCGGAAATTCCGCATATCATGCAAGGGGAATCTTACGATGCGTCCGCCCGAATGGGGCGTGAAACGGCGTGCCGAGACAGGTCGGGCAGGCGTCACGCTTCCGGCGGGGCCTGGGTCTGGAGGGCGAGGGCGTGCAGCTCGCCGCCCATGGCGCCGCGCAGCGCCTGGTAGACCATCTGGTGCTGCTGGACCCGGCTCTTGCCCCGGAAGGCGGCAGAGGTGACCTGGGCGGCGTAGTGGTCGCCGTCGCCGCGCAGGTCCTCGATCAGGACCTCGGCGTCGGGAAAGGCCGCTTCGATCAGGCTCTTGATCTGTCCGGCTTCCATGGCCATGGCGGGTCTCCTTGAATCGCTCGGCTTCAGGCTAGCCGATCGCCCTGATCGCCTCAACCGTGGGGCGTTCGGCCACTTCTTCCGTCACCACCTTGAAGCCGGCGAGCCAATGATAGCCGAAGGAAGAGGCCAGCGGCACGTCGGCGGCGTCGCGCCCGCGCGCCATCAGGACGCGGCCGATCCGGGGCTTCACGTGGCGGGCGTCGACCGGGAACCAGCGGCCGCCCAGATAGACCTCGAACCAGGCGCTGAAATCCATCGGGGTTTCTTCCGCCGGCACGCCGATGTCGCCGAGATAGCCGGTGCAATAGCGCGCCGGAATATTCAGGCAGCGGCAAAAGGTGATCGCCAGGTGCTGGTAGTCGCGGCAGACGCCGGCCTTCTCGTTATAGGCGTCGAGGGCGGATTTGGTGGCGCGGGTCTGGAGATAGTCGAAGCGGAGGTGCTTCTGCACCCATTCGAGGATGGTCAGGACCCGGGGCCAGCCTTCCTTGGTCTTGCCGAACAGGCTCCAGGCCAGGTTTGCCATGCGGTCGGTCTCGCAATAGCGGCTGCCCTGGAGATAGACCAGGGTCTCGTCCGGCAGTTCCTGGACCGGGATCTGGGGCATGTCGAGCGGCTGGGCCTCGGGCTTGCCGGTGTCGGCGATCAGGGTGGTGCAGGTCAGGCGGAGCTTGCCCTTGGGCGCCACCAGGCGGGCGCAGCGGTTGCCGAAACCGTCGTAATAATAGTGCAGGGGCAGCAGCGGATCGGTCCTGATCTCGTCCGCCTGCAGGAGATCGCCCAGGCGCGAGGCGTGGACGTTCAGCATCAGCACCATGGGGGTCGGGTTCGGCAGACTGTAACTGATGTCGTAGCCGAGACGGATTTTCACCTCAGTCTCCTTGCCTGACGTCGTCGAAGCGACGAAAAGACGACGCGAGGAACCCGGCGGGTTCCCCGCGCGCAGAATGCGTAAGCGGTCAGGATGCCATATAGCGGGGCAGCCAGCCTTCGTAGGCGTCGCGGAGCGCGGCGAGGGGGGCCTTGTGGCCGCCGTCGATGCTGATCACGTCGCCGCCCGTGGTACCGATCACGGCGACGGGCACGCCGGCCAAACGGGCCTGGTCGAGGATGCTCTCGACCCGGTCGACCGCGACCGAGACGAGGTAACGCCCCTGGTCCTCGCCGAACCAGAAGGCGTGCAGCGGTGCCTCGGTCTCCGGCGTCGCCAAGGTGGCGCCGATGCGGCCGGCCAACGCCATTTCGGCGACAGCGACCAGGAGGCCGCCGTCCGAGACGTCGTGGCAGGTGCCGACTTCGCCGTGGCGGATCAGGCCGCGCACGAAATCGCCGTTCCGCTTCTCGACCGCGAGGTCGACCGGCGGCGGCGCGCCGTCTTCCCGGCCGCCGATCTCGCGGAGGTAGATCGAGGCGCCGAGCCAGCCCTCGGTCTCGCCGACCAGGAGGATGGTCTCGCCCGCCGCCTTCAGGCGGATCGAGGCGGAGCGGGTGTAGTCTTCCAGGAGGCCGATGCCGCCGATCGCCGGGGTCGGCTGCACGCCGGTGCCCATGGTCTCGTTGTAGAGCGAGACATTGCCCGAGACGACCGGATAGTCGAGCGCCAGGCAGGCTTCCGACATGCCTTCGATGGCGCCGACGAACTGGCCCATGATCTCGGGCCGCTGCGGGTTGCCGAAATTCATGCAGTCGGTAATCGCCAGCGGCAGGCCGCCCACCGCGGTGATGTTGCGATAGGTCTCCACCACCGCCTGCTTGCCACCCTCGACCGGGTCGGCGAGGCAATAGCGCGGCGTGCAGTCCGTGGTGATGGCCAAGCCCTTGGTGGCATGGTCGCGCACGCGCACCACGGCGGCATCGCCGCCCGGGCGCACGATGGTGTCGCCGCCGACCAGATGGTCGTATTGCTCGACGATCCAGCGCTTGGAGCAGAGGTCGGGCGTGCCCAGCAGCTTGACCAGCGTGGCACCGAGATCGTGCGAATGGGGCACTTCGGCGGCCAGCACTTCGGGCTGTGCCGGCGTCGGTTCCCACGGCCGGTCGTAGAGCGGCGCTTCGTCGGTCAGCGGACCGACCGGAATGTCGCCCACCACGGCGCCGCCGTGCTTCAGCACCAGGTGGCCGGTGTCGGTCACCTTGCCGATCACGGCGAAGTCCAGTCCCCACTTGTGGAAGATCGCCCCGGCGGCCTGTTCCCGGCCCGGCTTCAGGATCATCAACATGCGTTCCTGGCTTTCCGAGAGCATCATCTCGTAGGCCGTCATATGGGTTTCGCGCTGGGGCACGTGGTCGAGGTCCAGCTCGATGCCGACGCCGCCCTTGGACGCCATCTCCACGGAAGAGGAGGTGAGGCCGGCGGCACCCATGTCCTGGATCGCCACGATGGCGTCGCCCGCCATCAGTTCCAGGCAGGCTTCGAGCAGCAGCTTCTCGACGAAGGGATCGCCGACCTGCACGGTCGGGCGCTTCTCTTCCGATTTCTCGTCGAATTCGGCCGACGCCATGGTGGCGCCGTGGATACCGTCGCGCCCGGTCTTGGAGCCGACATAGACCACTGGATTGCCGATGCCGGCGGCGGCCGAATAGAAGATCTTGTCGGTGTGGGCGATGCCCACGGTCATGGCGTTGACCAGGATGTTGCCGTCATAGGCCGCATGGAAGGTGCATTCGCCGCCGACATTGGGAATGCCCATGCAATTGCCATAGCCGCCGATGCCAGCGACCACGCCGGAGACCAGGTGCCGGGTCTTCGGGTGCTCGGGCGAGCCGAAGCGGAGCGGGTCCAGGATGGCGATCGGCCGCGCCCCCATGGTGAAGACGTCGCGGAGAATGCCGCCGACCCCGGTCGCCGCACCCTGATAGGGCTCGATGTAACTCGGGTGGTTGTGGCTCTCCATCTTGAAGATGGCGGCCAGGCCGTCGCCGATGTCGACGACGCCGGCATTCTCGCCCGGGCCGCAGATCACCTGCGGACCCTTGGTCGGCAGCTTCTTCAGATGCAGGCGCGAGGATTTGTAGGAGCAATGCTCCGACCACATGACGGAGAAGATGCCGAGTTCCGTCAGATTCGGCGTCCGCCCCATGATGCGGAGGACATGCTGATATTCATCGGGCGACAGGCCGTGCTCGGCGACGATTTCGGGCGTGATCTCGGTCATTACGCAAGCGCCTTGGCCAGACTGTCGAACAGGATGGCGCCGTCGGTGCCGCCGACGACCGCCTCGGTCATGTTCTCGGGATGGGGCATCATGCCGAGCACGTTGCGCCCCTCGTTGAAGACACCGGCGATATTGTTGATGGCGCCGTTGGGCGAAGCCTCCGGAACCACGTCGCCCTCTTCGGTGCAATAGCGGAAGGCGACCCTGCCTTCGCCCTCGAGGCGCTTCAGCACCTCGTCGTCGGCGAAGTAATTGCCCTCGGCATGAGCGACCGGCACCCGGATCACCTGGCCCGGCTGGTAGCCGGCGGTATAGGCGGAATTGGTCGCCTCGACCTTCAGATGGACGTCGCGGCAGACGAAGCGGAGCGAGGCGTTCCGCATCAGCACGCCCGGTACCAGCCCGGCCTCGGCCAGGATCTGGAAGCCGTTGCAGATGCCGATGACATGGCCGCCGCGGGCCGCATGTTCCTTCACCGCCCGCATGACGGGGGAGAGCGCCGCCATGGCGCCGCAGCGCAGGTAATCGCCGTAAGAGAAGCCGCCGGGCAGGACGACCAGGTCGGTGCCCG
>JAYSCC010000308.1:1266-4495 GCA_041915065.1 Zavarzinia sp. | reverse complement strand
CGAGGACGGCCATGAATCAGACTCGCAGCGGTGGGGCGGCGACCATAAGCCATGCGGCGCCCCAGGGGAACGCCGCATGGCCGCGCCGGCTCAAGGCGCGTGGACGACGATGGTGAGACCTTCGTCCGCCGTCGGAGGTACGAAGAAGCTCGATATATGGTCGAATTCGGCGTCCGTCGGCGCGTAGTCGTGGCCGCCCGCGGCGTTGCGGGCGTGCATCCGGGCCCGACAGAGGTCTTCGGGCGTATCGAGGAAATGCAGCCGGTGATCGGCCTCCGAAGCCTCGACCAGGCCGCGCATCCATGACCGGCTATGCAGCGTGTTGGCCGGGAAGTCGAGGACGACCGAGACCCCTGCCCGCAGCAGATCGACGACATGAGGCCCCATGACCGCACGCAGCCGGGCTGCGCAGCGGACATAGTCGGCGACTTCTCTGATCTCGCCTTCGTAAAGGCGGGACAGCCAGAAATCCTCGGCGATGGTGACGGTTCCCGGCGCGGCGCCGAGGCGCGCGGCGAGCGTCGATTTGCCGGCGGCGATCCGCCCGCACAGGAGATGCAGCGTGGCCCGATGTTCAGGCATGGTGATGACTTTCAGAAGCGGCGCGAAGGCGCCGGAGGTCGACTCGAGGCGAGCAGGTCCCGGCCCAACGGATCAGGCCGGGTGGCTAATTCGAAAGCCCGGACGAGGGCCATTGCCGCGAGAAGCGAAAGTCATGGCAGAAGCCTAGCGCATCATCCGGCGCCGTGGAACCGTGCGGCCGGCAAGAAAAACCCCTCCCCCTTGGCAGGGAGAGGGGCTTCGATCGCGGCCGGCGCGCTGCCGGCCGAGGCCAGGCTCAGTGCGCCAGGCCCTTCACGATTTCTTCGACCATCTTCTTGGCGTCGCCGAAGAGCATCATGGTGTTGTCGCGGAAGAACAGCTCGTTCTCCACGCCGGCATAGCCGGACGACATGCCGCGCTTCACGAACAGCACGGTCTTGGCCTTGTCCACCTCGAGGATGGGCATGCCGTAGATCGGCGAAGCCTTGTCGGTCTTGGCGGCCGGGTTGGTCACGTCGTTGGCGCCGATGACGAAGGCGACGTCGGTCTGCGGGAAGGCCGAGTTGATGTCTTCGAGCTCGAACACTTCGTCGTAGGGCACATTCGCCTCCGCAAGGAGCACGTTCATGTGACCTGGCATGCGGCCCGCCACCGGATGGATGGCGTAGGAGACCTTCACGCCCTCCTCCTTCAGGAGGTCGGCCATTTCACGCAGCGCGTGCTGGGCCTGGGACACCGCCATGCCGTAGCCGGGGACGATGATGACCGAACCGGCGTTCTTCATGATGAAGGCGGCGTCGTCGGCCGAGCCCTGCTTGACCGGACGGGTTTCCTTCTTGCCCCCGCCAGCCGCCGCGGCGTCGGACGAATCCGCACCGAAGCCACCGAGGATGACCGAGATGAAGGAGCGGTTCATGCCCTTGCACATGATGTAGGACAGGATCGCACCCGACGAACCCACCAGCGAGCCGGTGATGATCAGCGCCGTGTTCTGCAGCGTGAAGCCGATGCCGGCCGCTGCCCAACCCGAATAGGAGTTGAGCATGGAGACCACCACCGGCATGTCCGCGCCGCCGATCGGGATGATCAGGGTGACGCCAATCACGAAGGAGAGCGCGGTCGCGAGCCAGAAGGCCCAGAGCGCCGAACCGCCCGACACGATGAAGAAGGCGACCAGACCGACGATGGCGGCCGCCAGCACGATGTTGATCAGGTGGCGCGCCGGCAGCATGATCGGGGCACCCGACATGTTGCCGTTCAGCTTCGCGAAGGCGATCACCGAACCCGAGAAGGTGATGGCGCCGATGGCGACGCCGAGACCCATCTCGACCAGGCTCTGCGCATGCAGGGCGCCCGGCATGCCGATGCCGTAGTTTTCCGGCGAATAGAGCGCCGCGAAGGCGACCAGCACCGCCGCCATGCCGACCAGGCTGTGGAAGGCGGCGACGAGCTGCGGCATCGAGGTCATGGCGACCCGCTTGGCGATGATGCCGCCGATCGAGCCACCGATCGCGAGGGCGACCAGGATCATGGCGATGGTGACCGGGTCGAGACCCGGGAACACCTTGCCGGAGAGCAGCGTGGTCACCACCGCGATGGTCATGCCGACCATGCCGTAGCGATTGCCCGTGCGCGAGGTCGCGGGCGACGACAGGCCGCGCAGCGCCAGAATGAACAGGACGCCGGCGACGAGGTAGAGGAGTGCGGCGAGATTGGGATTCATCGTCAGCCCCTCACTTCTTCTCTTTTTTCTTGTACATGGCGAGCATTCGGCTGGTCACCATGAACCCGCCGAAGATGTTCACCGACGCAAAGACCACGGCGACGAAGCCGAGGGCCTTCGAGAACCAGTTCTCGGCCGTCAGGCCGGGGACGGCGACCGCGATCACGGCGCCGACGATGATCACGCTGGAGATGGCGTTGGTGACGGCCATCAGCGGCGTGTGCAGGGCGGGGGTGACGCTCCAGACCACGTAGTAACCGACGAAGATCGCCAGCACGAAGATCGAGAGGAAGAAAACGAAATCATCGACCATGGTCTCTCTCCTCAGGCCGAAGCGAAGGCGGGATGGACCACCGCACCGCCCTTGGTCAGGATCGATGCCTTGATGATCTCGTCGTCCCAATCGATCGCGAGCTGCTTGGTTTCCTTGGAGACCAGCGGCGTGATGAAATTGAGCAGGTTCTTGGCGAAGAGCTGCGACGCGTCGACCGAGATCCGGCTGGCCAGGTTGACGATGCCGACGATGTGAACGCCGTTCTCCGTCACCACCGTCTCGCCCGGCTTGGACAGCGGGCAGTTGCCGCCCTGCTCGACCGCGAGGTCGACGATGACGGCGCCCGGCTTCATCGTGGCGACCATCTCCGGCGTCACCAGGACCGGCGCGGGCCGGCCCGGGATCAGCGCCGTGGTGATCACGATGTCCTGCTTCTTGATGGTGTCCGCGATCAGGGCGTTCTGCTTCGCCTGATATTCCTTGGACATTTCCTTGGCGTAGCCGCCGGCGGTCTGGGCGTTCTTGAACTCTTCGTCCATCACCGCGATGAAGGTGCCGCCGAGGGATTCGACCTGCTCCTTGGTGGCGGGACGGACGTCGGTCGCAGACACGATGGCACCGAGGCGCTTCGCGGTCGCGATCGCCTGCAGGCCGGCGACGCCGACACCCATGATGAGGGCGCGCGCCGG
>JAYSCC010000308.1:0-1256 GCA_041915065.1 Zavarzinia sp. | reverse complement strand
CATCGGGATGGCGCGGGCATATTCCGCCGCCGCCTCGATCACCGCGCGGTAACCCGCGAGGTTCGCCTGGGACGACAGGATGTCCATCGACTGCGCACGGGTGATGCGCGGCACGAATTCCATGGCGAAGGCGTCGATGCCGGCATCGGCATAGGCCTTCACGGACTCGCGGTCGGCATAGGGGTTCAGGCCGGCGATCAGCGTGGCGCCGCGCTTGATCAGCGGAAGTTCTTCCGCCACCGGGCGCTGCACGTGGAAGATCACGTCGGCATCCGCCAGGGTCGAGGCCAGATCGGGTGCGATCTTGGCGCCGGCGGCGGCGAAGACGTCGTCCGGCACGGCGGCGGCGAGACCGGCCCCGGCCTCCACCACCACTTCGGCGCCGAGCGCGATCAGCTTCTTGACGGATTCGGGCGAGGCGGCGACACGCTTTTCGTTCGGCCGCCGCTCCTTCGGAATGGCAATCCTCATCAGGCCCCCAGAAATGTAGAGATTGGAACGAAGGTCTGCGGGCGGACCGGTGACGGCCGCACCCCGACCACCCGGATCAGAGCAGGAAGATCGCCATCAGCACCAGCAGCGCCACGAGGCCGATCATCGACCACTTGGTCAGGCTGGTGAACATGGCGTAAGTCTTGCGATGTTCGGTGATGTCCATGTTCATGGCGTTGTTCCCCGAGGCTCCAGCGATCCGTTGTCCGGCGCAACCCAAATACGGCGCTGGGCGTAGATCCAAAGTGTCCAGTTTCTTGTTCGCCCGACAAAGCCGACGAGACTTCCCGTCAACCATGCCGGACCCTTCGTTCGGCGGCACTATTACAAAAGGACCCACGGCAAACAAGCACTGTCTCGTCGCTCTACCCGGGCCGGAGGCGCAGGAAAATTGCCAAAAGGAACCAGATCGCCGGTCAATCTTGCTGCGCCGCAGCGTCATGCTCGATTTCGAGCAGCTTGCGCTTGCGTTGCGTGCCCCAGCGATAGCCGGTGAGCGCGCCGTCGGCACCCAAGGCCCGGTGGCAGGGGACCAGGATCGAGACCGGATTCGCCCCGCAGGCGCGGCCCACGGCGCGCGCCGCCCCGGGCTTGCCGATCGCGGCGGCAAGGGCGCCGTAGGTCCGCGTCTGGCCCGCCGGAATGGCCCGCAGCGCCTGCCAGACCGAAATCTCGAAAGCGGTCCCGCGGAGGTCCAGCGGCAATTCGCCGCCGGCCGAAGGCGAAGCCGCCCTGGCCTTCACGGCGTCGAGCACGGGGGCCAG
>JAYSCC010000307.1:0-4565 GCA_041915065.1 Zavarzinia sp. | reverse complement strand
GGGGCCAGGGGCGGGTCGAGGCCGCCGTCGCCGCCGTGCAGGCGGCCGCCCCGGGCGCTTCCGTGCGTGGCGTCACCGCCGATGTCGGCACCGCCGAAGGGGCCGCCGCGCTGGCCGCCGCCCTGCCCGCGGCCGACATCCTGGTGAACAATGCCGGCATCTTCGAGCCCAAGGGCTTTTTCGACATCCCCGATGCCGACTGGACCCGCTTCTTCGAAGTGAACGTCATGTCGGGCGTGCGCCTGTCGCGCGCCTATATGCCGGGCATGCTGAAGGCCAATTGGGGCCGCATCGTCTTCATCTCGTCTGAATCCGCCCTGCACATCCCGGCCGAGATGGTCCATTACGGCATGACCAAGACGGCCGAATTGGCGATCTCCCGCGGGCTCGCCGAACTGACCGCGGGCACCGGGGTCACCGTGAATGCCGTGCTGCCCGGGCCGACCCGTTCCGACGGGGTCGAAGATTTCCTCAAGGCGCTGGCGGCCGAGGCCGGCACGTCGGTCGACGAATTCGCGGCCAATTTCGTCAAGCAGCTCCGCCCGACCTCCCTCCTCCAGCGTTTCACCTCGGTCGAGGAAGTGGCCAATATGGTGGTCTATGCCTGCTCCAAGGAAGCCTCGGCCACCAATGGCGCCGCGCTTCGGGTCGAAGGCGGCATCGTGCGTACCATCGCCTGAGGAGCGCCCGTGAAAGTCCTGATCGTCTTCGCCCATCCGGAGCGCAAGAGCTTCAACGGCGCCATGATCGATGCCGCCGTCGCGGCGCTCGAAGCCGCGGGCCATACGGTCGTGGTGAGCGACCTCTACCGCATGGGTTTCGATCCCGTCTCGAGCCGGACCAATTTCACCTCGGTCAAGGACCCGGACTATCTGAAGCCCCAGATCGAGGAAATGTACGCGGCCGAGGTCGGCGGCTTCAGTCCCGAGGTGGAGGCGGAGATCGAAAAGGTCGAGGCCTGCGACCTGATGATCTTCCAGTTCCCCCTCTGGTGGTTCGGGCTGCCGGCGATCCTCAAAGGCTGGGTCGACCGGGTGATGGCCATGGGGCGGACCTATGGCGGCGGCCGCTTCTATGCGACCGGTCCGTTCAAGGGCAAGAAGGCACTGCTGTCGGTCACCATCGGGGGCCCGCCGGAGAATTATCTGAAGGGCGGCTTCAACGGCGACATCACGGCGATCCTCCGCCCGATCCACCGGGGCATCCTGCAATTCCTGGGTTTCGAGGTGCTAGCGCCGGAACTGCACCATGGGCCGGCGCGGGCGACGCCGGAACAGCGCGCTGCTTGGCTCGCCGCTTGGCAGGCCCGCCTCGCCACCATCGGCGCGGAAGGCCCCTACGACGTCGGCCTCTACTGAGGGAAGCGGCCGAGGACCACGCGCTCGATCCCGGCGAGGTCGCGACGGGTGGTGACCGGGCCGAGGCCGGCCGCCTCCATCAACTCGGCGACCGCGCCCGCCTGGCCGATGCCGACTTCGAAGGCGACGATGGCGCCGGGAGCCGCCACCGGCGGCAGCCTGTCCAGGATGGCACGATAGGCCCCGAGCCCGTCGCCGCCCGGGGTCAGCGCCGTGCGCGGCTCGAACAGGCGGACTTCGGGGGCCAGGCGGGCCATGTCCGCCTCCGGGATATAGGGCGGATTGGAGACGATGACATCAAAGCGCTCGTGCAACCCCTCGGTCCAGTCGCCCTCCTGGATGCGGGCGCGGGGGCCGAGGCCGAGGGCCTGCATATTCTCCCGCGCGACCGCGGCGGTGGCGGCCGAACGGTCCACGCCGACACCGCTCGCGGCCGGGCATTCGGTCAGGAGGGCGGCCAGGATGCAGCCGGTGCCGGTGCCGAGGTCGAGCAACTTCAGCGCCTTCCAGCGCCCGAGGCCGATCACCGAGAGGACTTCCTCGACCAGCGTCTCGGTATCGGGACGGGGATCGAGCGTCGCCTCGGTCACCTTGAAAGTCAGGCTCCAGAATTCGCGCCGGCCCAGGATCTGGGCCATCGGGCGGCGGGCGGCGCGCTCGGCCGCCATGGCCTCGATCTTTGCTGCCGGGGCTTCGGCCACCGGGTCGTCGCCATGGGCGAGCACGGCGGCGCGGTCGAGCCCCAGGACATGGCCGACAATCAATTCGGCATCCCGTCGAGGCCCTTCGACGCCGGCCATGCGGAGCCGCGTCGCCGCCTCGTTCACCAGGGATTTGACCGTCGGCCCGCCCACGATCAGGTCTGGCCGTCGAGATCGGCGAGCCGGGCCGCCTCGTCGGCGGCGATCAGGGGCTCGATGATCTCGTCGAGCGCTTCGCCCGAGACCACCTTCTCGATCTTGTAGAGGGTCAGGTTGATGCGGTGGTCGGTGACCCGCCCTTGCGGGAAATTATAGGTGCGGATCCGTTCCGAGCGATCGCCGGAGCCGACCTGGCCCTTGCGATCGGCGGCGCGTTCGGCATCCGCCTTCTCGCGCTCGAGTTCATAGAGCCGGGCGCGCAGCACCTTCATGGCCTTGGCCTTGTTCTTGTGCTGGCTCTTCTCGTCCTGCTGCTGGACCACGAGGCCGGTCGGCAGATGGGTGATGCGCACCGCCGAATCCGTGGTGTTCACCGACTGGCCGCCCGGGCCGGAGGAACGGAAGACGTCGATCCGGAGGTCCTTCTCGTCGATCGCGATGTCGACTTCCTCGGCTTCCGGCAGCACAGCCACGGTCGCGGCCGAGGTGTGGATGCGGCCGCCCGCCTCGGTCACCGGCACGCGCTGGACCCGATGTACGCCGGATTCGAATTTCAGCCGGGCGAAGACGCCGGCCCCGGTGATCGAGGCGATCACTTCCTTGTAGCCGCCGTGTTCGGCTTCCGATTCCGACATCATTTCGACCCGCCAGCCGTGCAGCCCGGCATAGCGGGTGTACATGCCGAAGAGATCGCGGGCGAAGAGTGCTGCTTCCTCGCCCCCGGTGCCGGCGCGGATTTCCAGGATGGCGGAACGTTCGTCGGCGGCATCCTTGGGCAGGAGGGCGATGGCGACCGCCCGTTCGAGCCCGGGCAGGGCCTCGGCCAGGTCCTGGCGCTCGGCTTCCGCCAAGTCCCGCATCTCGGCATCCGAAGCCGGATCGGCGATCAGGACGTCGAGTTCGGCCAGTTCCTTCCGCTTGGCGCGGAGGCCGCGGATCGAGGCGACCACCGGCTCCAGCTCGGCCAATTCGCGCGACGCCTTGGCGAAATCGCCGGACGCGAGATGCCCGCCCGCCAACTCCGCCTCGAGCGCTTCGTGGCGGAGCAGGATGCGGTCGAGCTGGTCGTCGCGCACCATGATCAGCGATAGGCCGCCAGCGCCGCCTCGACATCGGCGAGCGGGATCGCCGCCTCATCCCGCGTGTCGAGGTCGCGGCGCTTGACCACGCCGGCCGCCAATTCCTCGTCGCCCAGCAACAGGGCGACGCGGGCGCCGTTCTTCGACGCCCGTTCCAGCCGCTTGCCGAGATTCCCGCGATAGGTCTGGTCGACCACGAAGCCGGCCCGGCGCAGGCGATGGGTGAGGCGCAGGGCCTCCGCCTCGGCCGCCTGCCCGATCGCCACCACGGTGAGTGCCCGGGCCGGTGCCGGCGGCGGTGCGATCATCATGGCCAGGCGCTCGATGCCGGCAGCGAAACCGATGCCGGCGGTCTGCGGCCCGCCCATCAGGGCGATCAACCCGTCGTAGCGCCCGCCGCCCAGCACCGTGCCCTGGGAGCCGAGGTCGGTCGTCACGAATTCCCAGGCCGTGTGGCTATAATAGTCGAGCCCGCGCACCAGGCGCTGGTCGACGACATAGGAAATGCCGAGGGCATCGAGCCCAGCCCGCACCTTGGCGAAGAAATCGGCCGAGGCTTCGTTCAGATAGTCCTGCAGGCGCGGCGCATCGGCGACGATCACCCGGTCCCCCTCGTCCTTCGAGTCGAGGATGCGCATCGGGTTGCGCTCGAGGCGCTTCAGGCTGTCTTCCGAGAGCTTGTCCTTATGGGCCGAGAAATAGTCGATCAGGGCCTGGCGATAGGCGAGCCGGCTCTCGGTATCGCCCAGGGTGTTGAGGCGCAGTTCGACCCGGGCGCCGAGGCCGAGGGCATGCAGGAAGTCGTGCCCGAGGGCCAGCACCTCGATATCGGCCGCCGGCTCGGCGACGCCCAGAAGCTCGACGTCGACCTGGTGGAACTGGCGGAGCCTGCCCTTCTGCGGCCGCTCGTAGCGGAACATCGGGCCATGGCCGTAGAGCTTCAGCGGCAGGTCCTTGGCGAGCCCGCCCGAGATGAAGGCGCGGGCGATGCCGGCGGTCATCTCCGGCCGCAGGGTCAGCGACTCGCCGCCCCGGTCGGTGAACGTATAGGTCTCCTTCGAGACGACGTCCGAAGTCTCGCCGAGCGTCCGGTGGAACACTTCGGTGAATTCGAAGATCGGCGTCTCGATTTCCTGGAAGCCGTAGGAGGCCGCGACTTGGGCGAAGGTCGCCACGATATGGGCATGGCGCCGCGCGTCCTCGCCCAGGAGGTCGTGGGTTCCGCGAACGGATTGCAGCGCTGCCATGATGGTCCTCGAATATCCAAA
>JAYSCC010000306.1:1275-4595 GCA_041915065.1 Zavarzinia sp. | reverse complement strand
CGCCCTGATCACCGATTTCGTGGTCGAAGGGGCGCGCGACGGCAAGTCGGTGGCCGAGCTGATGGCGGCCGGCGCCACCGTTCTCTCGCGCGACCAGGTGATGGAGGGTATCCCCGAGATGATCCACGACGTCCAGGTCGAGGCCACTTTTCCGGATGGGACCAAGCTGGTCACCGTCCATTCCCCGATCCGCTGAGGTGCCGCGATGATCCCGGGTGAAGTCATTCCCGCCGAAGGCGAGATCGAATTGAACGCAGGGGCGGCGGCGATCCGCCTCACGGTCGCCAATGTCGGCGACCGGCCGATCCAGGTCGGCAGCCATTATCATTTCGCGGAAACCAACGCCGGCCTCGAATTCGATCGCATGGCCGCCAAGGGTTACAGGCTGGACATTCCGGCCGGCACGGCGGTCCGCTTCGAACCGGGGCAGACGCGCGAGGTCACGCTGGTGCCGTTCCGCGGCCTGCGCCGTGCGGTCGGCTTCCGCGGCCTGGTGATGGGGGAGCTTTGACATGCCGATGAAGATGAGCCGCGGCGCCTATGCCGACATGTTCGGCCCGACCGTGGGTGACCGCATCCGTCTCGCCGATACCGAGCTGCTGATCGAGATCGAGAAGGATTACACGATCTACGGCGAAGAGGTGAAATTCGGCGGCGGCAAGGTGATCCGCGACGGCCAGGGCCAGTCCCAGGTGACGCGGGCGGCAGGCGCGGTCGATACCGTGATCACCAATGCCGTGGTGCTCGACCATTGGGGCATCGTTAAGGCCGACGTCGCGATCAAGGACGGGCGGATCGCTGCAATCGGCAAGGCCGGCAATCCCGATACCCAGCCCGGCGTCGACATTATCGTCGGCCCCGGCACCGAAGTGATCGCGGGCGAAGGCAAGATCCTGACGGCCGGCGGCATCGACTGCCACATCCATTTCATCTGCCCGCAGCAGGTCGAAGAGGCGATCTCGTCCGGCGTCACCACCCTGATCGGCGGCGGCACCGGGCCGGCCACCGGCACCAATGCCACGACCTGCACCCCCGGCCCCTGGCACCTCGCCCGCATGTTGCAGGCGGCGGAAGGCCTGCCGGTCAACCTGATGTTCGCCGGCAAAGGCAATGCCTCCGATCCGGCCGGCCTGGTCGAACAGATCCTGGCCGGGGCGGGGGCGCTGAAACTGCACGAGGATTGGGGCACCACGCCGGCCGCGATCGACTGCTGCCTCTCGGTCGCGGACGATTACGACGTCCAGGTAATGATCCATACCGACACGTTGAACGAATCCGGCTTCGTCGAAGATACCATCGGCGCCTTCAAGGGCCGCACCATCCACGCCTTCCACACCGAAGGTGCCGGCGGCGGCCATGCGCCGGACATCATCAAGGTCGCCGGCCTGCCCAATGTGATCCCGTCCTCGACCAACCCGACAAGGCCCTTCACGGTCAATACGCTCGACGAGCATCTCGACATGCTCATGGTCTGCCACCACCTGGATTCGAGCATTCCGGAAGACGTCGCCTTCGCCGAGAGCCGGATCCGGCGGGAGACCATCGCGGCGGAGGACATCCTGCACGACCTGGGCGCTCTCTCGATCATCTCGTCCGACAGCCAGGCCATGGGCCGGCTCGGCGAAGTGATCCTGCGCACCTGGCAGACCGCGCATAAGATGAAGACCCAGCGGGGCAGCCTGCCCGGCGACGGCCCGGGCAACGACAATTACCGGGCCCGCCGCTACGTCGCCAAATACACCATCAATCCGGCCATCGCCCATGGCATCAGCGCCCATGTCGGCTCGATCGAGGCGGGCAAGCTCGCCGACCTCGTGCTGTGGTCGCCGGCCTTCTTCGGCGTCAAGCCGGACATGGTGCTGAAGGCCGGCACCATCACCCAGGCCCTGATGGGCGATCCCAACGCTTCGATCCCGACGCCGCAGCCGGTGCACTACCGTCCCATGTTCGGTGCCTTCGGCCGGGCCATGGCGGCCTCCTGCCTGACCTTCGTCTCCAAGGCGGCGCTCGACCTCGACATCGGGCGGAAGCTCGGCCTTCAGCGCACCCTGGCGGCGGTCGAGGGCACGCGGATGAAGGCGGCCAAGGCTTCCATGATCCTGAACGACGCCTGCCCGGTGATCGAGGTCGATCCGGAGACCTACGAAGTCCGGGCCGATGGCGAACTTCTCACCTGCCAGCCGGCAACTGTGCTACCCATGGCACAGCGATATTTCCTGTTCTGAGGGGCGAGCCCCGATCCAGAGGAGCGAGACCGAGATGAAGCGCGCATCCGCCGTTCTGCCCAAGGGCAGCTTCGCCGAGGAGTCGGTGGTCGGCGAAGTGGTGCTGGATTCCGAGGCCCGGCTGCGTCGCCGGGCCGTGCTCTCGGCCGGGCGCCAGCAGTTCCTGCTGGACTTGGCCGAGCTGGTGCCGCTGAACGACGGCGACGGCCTGGCGCTCGACGGCGGCGGGGTGATCCGGGTCGCCGCGGCGCCGGAACGCCTGGTCGAAGTCACCGCCAAGACCCCGGCCGATCTCGTCCGCATCGCCTGGCACCTGGGCAACCGGCACCTGCCGGCCCAGCTCCTGCCCGACGCGATCCGCATCCGCCCCGATCACGTGATCGAAGACATGCTGATCGGCCTGGGCGCCGCGGTGGCCAAGATCGATGCCGCCTTCGAGCCAGAGGGCGGCGCCTATGCCGGCGGCCACCAGGAGCACCACGACCATGGCCACGAGCACGGCCATGAGCATGGTGCCTGCTGCGGCCACGACCATGGCCATGAGCACGACCATGCCGGCCATGAACACGCTGGTCACGAGCACGGGCACGAACATGGCGCCTGCTGCGGTCACGACCATGGCGAAAAGCATGGCCACGAGCACGGCCATGACCACGACCACCACGGCCACGAACATTGCGGGCATGACCACTGAGGGCATGATCGTTGGCGACGGCTTGACCGGGGCGGCGCTGTTCCGCCTGCTGGCTTGGTTGTCGCCTTCCTATCCGGTCGGCGCCTTCAGCCATTCCCACGGCCTCGAATGGGCGGTGGAACAGGGTTGGGTCAAGGACCGCGCCGGCCTCACTGCCTGGCTGGGTGATTTGTTGGAAGCCGGCAGCGGCTGGAACGATGCCGTCTTCTTCACCCATGCCCATGCCGCGGCGAGGGACGGCGCCCGCCTCGCCCAGATCGCCGAACTCGCCGCCGCCCTGGTGCCGGCGCGCGAACGCCAGGTCGAAACCCTGGCTCAGGGCACGGCCTTCCGCCTGATTTCGGAAAACGCCTGGCCTGTCGCCGGGCTCGACGCCCTGCCCGACCCCCTGCCCTATCCGA
>JAYSCC010000306.1:0-1265 GCA_041915065.1 Zavarzinia sp. | reverse complement strand
GTGGGTGCCCTGGCGGCGCTGCACGGCGTGCCGCTGCGCCCGGCGCTGGCAGCCTATCTCCACAGCTTTGCGGCCAATCTGGTCTCGGCGGCGCAGCGTCTCGTGCCTCTCGGCCAGACCGACGGGCAATGTGCCCTGGCGGCGTTGGCGGCCCTGGTCGACGAGGTCGCAGTTCGGGCGGCGGCGCTCGATCCTGCCGCCGATCCCTTCGAGGCCCTGGGCGGCGCCTCTATGGTCTCCGACCTCTGCGCCATGCGCCACGAAACCCAATACACCCGCCTGTTCCGGACCTGAGATGAGCCCCCTCACCGCCGGTTTCCACACCCTGTGGCCGACGCCGATCGGGATCTATCGCCTGGCCGGGGCGGAAGCCTTCAACGCCCGCCTGGTCGCCGCCTTCGATACCCTCCGGGCCGAGCAGCGGCGCCAGCGGGGCGAGGCGTTGCTGCCCTTCTTCGCCAGCGACGACGACCTCGTGCAGCGCCTCGCCCTGCCCGGCTGGGCCGAATTCGTGCGCTTCGTGGTCGACCGGGTGCACGACACGGCGGCCCAGGCCAACGAAGGCCATTGGCCCGACGGCGGGCTCGATCTCCGGGTGGCGCTCCAGGGCATGTGGTTTCAGTGCAGCAACGCGGGCGCCTTCCACGACGTCCACACCCACGGCAATTGCTCCTGGTCCGGGGTCTATGTCGTCCAGGTCGACCCGGAAGAGACGCGGGTGCGCCACCCGGTTTACGGCGCCGCCAATGGCGCGACCCGCTTCTACGGCCCCAATTTCGCGACCCTGGGCGGTGCCTTCGTCGACGTCGGTAACGCCTATCTCCAGCCGCCGCACCGGGACGTGGCGCCGGTCGCCGGCCAGCTCACCATCTTCCCGTCCTGGCTCGCCCATCAGGCCCTGCCCTATGCCGGCACGGCGGAACGGGTGATCGTCTCCTTCAACGCCAGCGTCCATGCGGCGGGCGGCGACCGCCTGCACGCCTATGCCGCCGGCTGAGCCTCGAGGTAATCGTCATGACTTTGCGTAATCCTTCCGGCCCGCTCCGGGTCGGCGTCGGCGGGCCGGTCGGCTCGGGCAAGACGGCGCTGATGGATAAGCTGTGCCAGCATTTCCGGGCGCGCTACGATATCGCCGCCATCACCAACGACATCTATACCAAGGAAGACGCGGAATTCCTGACCCGGGCCGGCAGCCTGGAAGCCGAGCGCATCCTCGGCGTCGAGACCGGCGGCTGCCCCCACACCGCGATCCGCGAGGATGCTTC
>JAYSCC010000305.1:0-4603 GCA_041915065.1 Zavarzinia sp. | reverse complement strand
CCGATCGCCGCGACCGGCCCCTTGCCGAAATCGATCTGGCGCCGGGGCACGCCGTCGATCTCCGTGATCCTTCCGCCGCGGCGGACCGCGGTGCCGCGCGCGACCGCCTCGATCGAAGTTTTGGCCGTGCCGCGCGACATATTGGTGAGCCCGGCCATGGCGAGGGTGAGGGAGGTCGCATCGGGCAGCCGGCGCTTGACGTGCAGCGCCAGGCAGTCCGACGGCACGACGTCGAAGCCGACGCCCGGCATCAGCATGACCCCGGCCGCCCGCGCCTTCTCGCCGAGGGCGGCGCAGCGCTCGAAGATTTCGATCTCGCCCGTGATGTCGAGATAGTGGACGCCGTTCCGCAGGCAGGCTTCGACCATGGGGGCGGAGGTCGCGGAGAAGGGGCCTGCGACATGCAGCACCACCGCCTTGCCCTGAAGCGCGTGGTCGAGACCGGTCGGGTCGCCCAGCGAAACCGCCAGGTGCTTCAGGCCGAGGGGCTGGGCCACAGCGGCGACGGCCTGGGCGTCGCGCCCGGCGCAGACGAGGTCGACGCCCCGCCGTGCCGCCTTTTCGGCGATCAGGCGCCCGGTATAGCCAGTCGCGCCATAGAGAAGGATGGTCCCGGTCATCGTCTCTCTCCTCGTTTGCCGGCAGCAATAGCACGGACGGCCCCCTCGCGGCACGGGTTGCATCTCCGGCCCGGCACCACCACAATCCGCGGGCCATGGGGGATGACATGATCGAGGTCGAAGGGCTGATTTTCGACTATCCGGCCAAGCGCGCGCTGGATGGAGTGAGTTTCTCGATCGCGCCCGGCACGGTGACCGCCCTGGTCGGCCCGAACGGCGCCGGCAAGACGACGCTGCTGCGCTGTCTCGCCTCGCTCGAAGTGCCTTATGCCGGCCGGGTCCGGCTGGGCGGCATCGATACGGCGGAAGAACCGCGCCGGGCGCGCCGGTTGCTCGGCTTCCTCGACGAATTCTTTGGTCTCTACGACGAACTCACGGTGTTCCGCTGCCTGCTCTATTGGGCAGGGGCGCATGGTGTGCCGGGCGACCAGGCCCAAGCTGCGCGCGATGCGGCGACCCGCCTCGGCCTCGGCGACCGGCTTCAGGAGCGTGCCGGCGGCCTGTCGCGCGGGCTCCGCCAGCGCCTCGCCATCGCCCAGGCGATCATCCATCGCCCGCGCATCCTCTTGATGGACGAACCCGCCTCCGGCCTCGACCCCGAAGCGCGTGCCGGTTTGGCAGACCTGATCCGCGGCCTGCAATCCGAGGGTATGACGATCGTCGTCTCGTCCCACATCCTGGCCGAGCTCGAGGATTATTCGAGCCATATGCTGATCGTCGACAATGGGCGGATCGTCGACCATGCGCCAATCGGCGGCCACGAGCCGGGCCATGTGCCGACGCGCCGGCTCCGCCTCGTGCTGGCCGAGGCGGGCGACCTGGCGGCGCTTCTGGCCGGCTATGCCGATGTGGCGGTCGGCCCGGACGGGCACAGTGCCACCTTCGATTTTCCGGGCGATCTCGCGGCCCAGGCTGTGCTGCTGCGCGACCTCGTCGGTCGCGGCCTGCCCGTCGCGGCCCTGGCCGAGGATCACGGCAGCCTGCAGGACCGCTATCTCGAAAAGGTGAGGGCGGCACGGACATGAGCGCACTCAATCCCGAATTCCGCCGCAACCTCTGGCTCGAGCTGTCGACCCAGCGGCTGATCATCATGCCGGCCATTCTCTTCCTGGTCTTCCTGCTCGGCTGGACCTTCGACAAGGCGGCGGGCATGGCCGGCGCCGCCATGATCGTGGGCTGGCTGCTGCTCGTCTTCTGGGGTACCAGGCTCGCCTGCGATGCCATGGTGTCCGAGGTCCAGGCGCGCACCTGGGACGGCCAGCGCCTGTCGGGCATCGGGCCTTTCGCCATGACCCTGGGCAAGCTCTTCGGCGGCACATCCTATGCCTGGTACGGCGGCCTCATGTGTCTCGCCGCCGTGCTGATGAGTGGCGGCCTGGAACGAGACCCCTGGGCGCCTGTCCGTCTGGTCGAGACCGGGCTGTTCGCCCAGGCGGTGGCGCTCTGGTTCGGGCTCGTGCAGCTTCGCCTGCAGGCGGGGGTGCGCCGCTTCCAGATCACTTTCGCCCAGGTCCTGGCGATCCTCGTCTCGGCCCAATTCGCCCCGGCGCTGACCCGCTTCGACGTTTCGGTGACCTGGTACGGGATGAGTTTCCCCGCCGCCGATTTCGCCCTGTTCGCCACCGGCCTGTTCACCCTCTGGGCCTGGGTCGGTTGCTGGCGCCTGATGCGGGCCGAGCTGCAATACCGTTGCCGGCCGATCGCCTGGGTCGCCTTCCTGTGCTTCCTCTTCGTCTTCGTCGGTGGCTTCACCGGGGGCATGTTGCAGGCGATCGCCATCCGCGATCTCGAAGGCGGGCTGATCACCAATACACTGGGTTTCCACGTCCTGCTCGGCGCCAATTGGCTGGCCGCCCTGCTGGAGCCGAAAAGCATCGTCCGCCTGCGCCGCCTAGGCGAACGGGCGAAGCGGGGCGAGATCGGCCGTGCCCTCGAAGACCTGCCGATGTCGGTCGCCGGCCTGCCGGTCGTCTTGCTGCTCGGCATCGCGGCAGTGGCGAGCCTGGGCGGCGAGGGCAGGGCGGCGGCGCAGATCGGCTCCGAATTCCTGTTCCTGCTGCGCGACGGGCTGCTGATCTATTTCGTCGTCCTCGGGCCGTCGACCCGGCGGGGCCATGTCGCCGCCATGCTCTATCTCGTCGTGCTCTATGGCCTGATCCCGGCGCTTCTCGAAGGGGCGGGCGGGGGCGAAGTGATCGCCGCTTTCGTGCCGCTCGGCGGCATTTCGCCCGTGATCGGCATCGTCGGGCCGTTGGTCCAGGCGGCAGGGTTCGCCGTCCTGCTGGCGACCCGCTTCACCGCGCCCCGGAGGGACCGGCCATGACCGAAATCTGGCGCAACTGGTCTGGGCTCCAGACCGCCTCGCCGGCTGTCACCTTCACGCCGGTCGAGGAGACCGGCATCGTCGCCGCGGTGCGCGAGGCAGCGGCGCGCGGCTTGCCGCTGCGGGTGGTCGGCAGCGGCCATTCCTTCACTCCGCTCGGCGTCACCGGGGGCGCCCAACTCACCCTCGCGGGCCATGCCGGGCTGATCGCAGTCGAGGGTGAGCGGGCGACGGTGAAAGCCGGCACCACGATCCGCAGCCTCGGCCCGCTACTGCGCCAAAAGGGTCTCGGCCTCGCCAATCAGGGCGATATCGACGCCCAAGCGATCGCCGGTGCCGTCGGCACCGGAACCCATGGCACGGGTCTCGGCCTCGGCAATTTCTCGTCCATGGTGCGGGGCCTCCGCCTGGTCACGGCGGATGGTTCGGTGGTCGATTGCGACGGCGAACGCGAGCCCGAGATCTTCGCCGCCGCGCGCTGCTCGGTCGGCTCGATCGGTGTCTTCTCGACCCTGACGCTCGCCTGCGTGCCCGCCTATTCGCTCCGCGAGGGCCTGGCCGTCAGGCCGCTCGACAACGTGCTCTCCGGCTTCGCGGAGGAGGCGAAGGGGCACCGCCACGCCGAATTCTTCTGGTTCCCGCTCTCCGACAAGGCGGTGGTGAAGACGCTGGACCCGACCGATGCGCCGCCGTCGCGCGGGCGGCAACTGCGCGGGGTCAAGGAACTGGTGTTGGAGAATGGCGCGCTCTGGACCATGGCCCAGCTCTCGCGCCGGGTGCCGGCGCTGACCGGGCCGCTCGCCCGCTTCTCGGCGGCGATGGGCGGGGGCGGCGGCTTCGTCGACCATTCGGAGCGGCTCTTCCCCTCGAACCGCCTCGTCCGCTTCAACGAGATGGAATATGCCGTGCCGGCGGAGCAGGGGCTCGACTGTATCGCCGAGATCCGCGCTTGGTTCCGCCAGACCGGCACCAAAATCTATTTCCCGATCGAATTCCGCTATGTCGCGGGCGACGACGTCTGGCTCAGCCCCTTCTCCGGGCGGGACAGTGCGACGATCGCCGTGCACCGCCTGGCGGGCGAGGATTTCACCGCCTATTTCGCCGCCATGGAGGCGATCTTCGCCAATCACCGCGGCCGGCCCCATTGGGGCAAGCTGCATACGCTGAAGGCGGCGCAACTGGCCGCCCTCTATCCCGATTGGGAGCGCTTCCAGGCGGTGCGCCGCCGGCTCGATCCGAACGGCCTGTTCCTGAACGACTATCTGCGTGGGCTGTTCGAGCCTCAGGCGTGATCGTGGCCGCTGGGGCGGAAGGTCTCCGCCTCGGCGAGGCCGGCGTCGTCCGCCTTGCGGAAGAAACAGGTGCGGGCGCCGGTGTGGCAGGCGGCGCCGGTCTGATCGACGATGGCGAGCAGCGTATCGCCGTCGCAGTCGATCCTAAGTTCGCGCAGGTGCTGCTCGTGGCCCGAGGTATCGCCCTTCCGCCACAACGCTTGGCGCGAGCGCGACCAATAGACGACGCGGCCGCTCTTCAGCGTCTCGATCAGCGACTCCCGGTTCATCCAGGCCATCATCAGGACTTCGCCGCCGTCATGGGCCTGGGCGATCGCTGGCACCAGGCCCTGGGCGTCGAATTTCACCGCCGCGAGCACCCGTTCGAT
>JAYSCC010000304.1:0-4615 GCA_041915065.1 Zavarzinia sp. | reverse complement strand
CCCGCGATCTACGAAAGCAGCCGCAGCTGCATCGCCGGCTTCGCCCGCACGGGCGATGCCCAGGGCACGATCTGGGGTGCGCTGACCTGTGGCATGATCGAATTCGCCATGCTGCGCGACCTCGACTGCATCACCGCGGTGATGGAGCGGCGCATGGTCGCCATGGCCAAAGTGGCGAACTGGGAGTTGGAGGTCCTGGGGCCGGTGCTGGAAATCGCGGGTACCGACGTGGTCGGCGTCCGTATGCCGATCGACCCCGCGGCCCTGGACACCGTGCGCCGCCAGCGCCGGGTGCCCGATCCGGTGCTCCAGCTCCGCTTTGCCGCGGCCGCCTGAACGACCGGAAAAACCCGCGGAACCGGCGATCAGGGAGCGACTTCGCCCATCCTGATCGCCATCATCAGGGCCACGGTCCGGCTGGCGGTGCCATATTTCTTCTTGGCGTTCTCGATGTAGTAGTGAACCGTCGCCTCGCTCAAGCCGATGATCTGGCTGATCGCCCAGTCGGACTTGCCGGCGCTCACCCATTGCAGGCATTCGCGCTCGCGCTGGGTCAGATTCGGCAGGTCGGGGGCCTGGGCCGCCCGGACCAACTGGTGGGCGCGGCCCAGCACGGCGAGCGACAGATGAGAGATCAGGCGCCGTACCCGCGGGTCGCCGTCCACCTCGGTGCCGGCGAAGGTCAGTTCCGCCCGATAGCCACCCGGCCCGTGCAGCGGCACGGTCAGTCCGTGGCGCAGGCCGAAGTCGGTCGCCTCGTTCATCACCCGGCGGGCCGAGGGCTTGACCCCCTGCGCCGCCTCGGCCCAGGTGAAGGGCAGGAGTTCGGTCGCCGCCCGGCGGAACACCGGGTCCACCACGGCGAAATTGCTGGCCACGTAATGGTCGACCCAGGGCTGCGGCATGCGCAGGATCATCAGGGCGTCCGCCGGCAATTGATTCACCCGCGGGATTTCCATGCAGGCGCCCGACTCGTAGCCGTAGCGCCGCGCCACCGTCGCTGCGATCTCGAACGCCGCCGCCGCCGACTGCGTCTCGTCGACCCTGGCGATCAAGTCCAGTAAGTCATCGTTCACGTGCAAGCCCTGCCCGGCTAATGCCCGCGCCGATTGTCCCTCGCTTCGCGCATTTCGCCAAGAGTGCGGACATCGTCCAAAAGTCGATTCATGGCTTCAATGCCATGGTCGCGGCGAATTCTTTCAACCAGAAAGATCAGCATCGCCTCGAGATCGCCGATCGGTAGAGGACGGAGGTTATGCCCGCGCTGGGTCGAGCGCCGCCACTCCTCCTCCAGGATCAGACGGAGGACACCGTCCCCGTGATCGGCCGCGATGGCCGATGCCACCGCCCGCAGCCGTTCGGCGGCCATCTTCTCTTCACCCGCCGGATTCTCTTCGCCCACCAGAGCCGTTTCAGCGGTCTCTCGGGGTATCGTGCCGCGGCTCATGGGACACCTACCAAAGGTTATCATTACAGATACACGATCAACCCCAGCGGGATCAAGGGATTGAAGACCAGCCCGCCGGCAGGCTGCCCGCATCGCGCCAATAACGCAGGCAGAAACTCCAGGCCCCCAATGCTTCAGCGCCGGCGATCTCGAACAGCAATCGCCTCAACCCCTCCGCCACCGGCCCGAGACCCGTGAGCGCGAGGCAGCGCAACACCCGCGTCAGCCGCAGGTGATTGTGGTCCGCCGGCCCCAGCCAATGGTCGTAAGGTCCCGGGAAATCGGCGCCTCGCGCGAATTCCGTTCCCTGGCGGACGATACCGTAGAGCCGCATCAGCGCGTCGGTCGAGACCAGCAACGAATCCTGCAACGTGGGATCGCCGGCAATCCTGCGCGCCTCCGCCTCGCTCAGCACAGGCGCCCCCGGATTGGCGCCGCTGACTTCGGGCAACGGAAACAGCCACTGGATGAAATCATGGCGGGCCTCGAGCCAACTCACCGGCTTGGCGCGGATCTCGTCGATCCAGCGGCCCTCGTCGTCCGGCGCCCGGCCGGCCAGGAAATCTGTGAGCAAGGTCACTTCCCGCACCCTCCCCTTGCGACAGCATCACGGAATGAACACGATGCCGACCTGATGCCACCATGCTTTCAAGGCAAAGCTGCGGCATTCGTCAACGGGGGAAACCACAATGCATTTCCGCACCACGATCAGGGCGCTGCCGCTCCTGGCGACCGCCGCCTTCGGCGCGCCCGCGGGCCTCGGCTTCGGGTCCGCCGAAGCGGCCGACCTGACGCTCGACCGGGTCATGCTGTCGACCGGCGGCGTCGGCTATTTCGAATGGGAAGCCAAGGTCGACGGCGACGCCACCCTGACCCTCGACGTGCCCCTCGACCAGGTCGACGACGTCTTGAAGAGCCTGGTGGTATTCGACGACAAGGGTGGTGTCGGCGGCATCGAACTGCCGGGCCAGCAGCCGGTCGTGCAGCTCTTCCGCGACCTGCCCTTCGGGCCCGACGCACTGGATTCGCCGATCGCCCTGCTCAATGCGCTCCAGGGCTCGGAAGTGACGGCGACCGGCGCCCGCACCCTGACCGGCCGCCTCCTCAAGGTCGAGCCGGAGACCACCACGCTGCCTTCCGGCGCCACCGTGACGCGCAACCGGGTCAGCCTGATGACCGCCGCCGGCCTGCAGCAACTGGTGCTGGAGGATGCCCAGTCCCTCGCCTTCACCGACCCCGCCCTGCAGGCCCAGGTCGACAAGGCGCTGGCCGCCATTTCCGCTGCCCATGCCCGCGACCGCCGCGGCCTGACCATTTCCGCCCGCGGCCAGGGCTCGCGCACCGTGCGGGTCGCCTATGTCGTCGCGACGCCGCTCTGGAAGACCTCCTACCGGGTCAGCCTGCCGGCCGATCCCGAGGCCGCCGCGGCCCGGCTCCAGGGCTGGGCGGTGGTCGAGAACATGAGCGGCCAGGACTGGAAGAATGTCGAGCTGACCCTGGTCTCGGGCAGCCCGGTGACCTTCCGCCAGGCCCTCTATGCCTCCTATTACGTCGACCGGCCGGAAGTCCCGGTCGAAGTCGTCGGCCGCATCCTGCCCAATGTCGATACCGGTGCCAGCCTCTATGTGGCTGGCGGCGGTGCCGCCCAGGACGACACGCGGAGCTACGACCGTTCCCGCGGTCTCTCCGCCGCCTCGGTCGGCGGCGCCCCGCCAGTGCCGGCGGCAGTTCCCGCCCCGATCATGCCCTCGCCCTATGCCGAAGCCGAGGCCAAGGTGGCGGAGCCGAGCGATTTCGCCCCCGCCTCGCCCGATGCCTCGGCCGCCTCGACCGAAGCCCTGACCCAGATCGTGTTCAAGCTCCAGGCCCCGGTCTCGGTCGCCGCCGGGCGCTCGCTCTCGGTTCCCATCATCGACCGCGACGTGCCGGCGGCCCGCCTCGCGCTTTATCAGCCAGGCGTGCACCAGCGCCATCCGCTGGCTTCGATCAAGCTGAAGAACGACGGCGCCACCGGCCTGCCCCCGGGCATCCTGACCCTTTATGAGAAGGGCGAGGGCGGCAGCTTCGCCTATGTCGGCGATGCCCGCCTGTCCGCCCTGCCGGCCGGCGAGGAGCGCATGATCTCCTACGCTCTCGACCAGAAAGTCCGCGTCGACCGCGCGGATACCGACGATTCGAGCTTCACCGCCGGCACCATCTCGCGCGGCGTCTTCACGGCGCAGAGCGTCGCGCGCCGGACCATGACCTTCAAGATCGCGGCGCCTGCGCGCGAGAACCGCAGCCTGATCCTGGAACTGCCAAAACTCGCCGGCTACACGCTGGTAGCCCCCAAGTCCGGGATCGAGGAGACCGACCTCTATTGGCGCGTGCCCGTGAAGCTCGTCGCCGGCAAGACAGCCGAGGTCGAGGTGGTGGCGGAACGCCCGGGCACCACGACGATCGCCGTCGCCGATCTCAGCGATGCCCAGATCGCCTATTATTCGGCGAGCAGGGCGGTCGACGCCAAGGCCAAGGACGTCTTCACCAAGCTGGCCGTCCTGAAGCGCACCCAGGCCGAAGCCGAGCAGACGGCGGAAACGCTGTCGTCCAAGCTCGACGGCCTGACCGAGGAACAGGCCCGGCTGCGCGCCAATCTCGACGCCGTGCCGCGCGACAGCGACCTCTACCGCCGCTACCTGAAGAAGCTCGACGAGCAGGAGACCGCGATCGAGCAGCTCCAATCCAAGATCGCCGACGCCAGGGACGCGGCCGAGGCGGCGGACAAGAAGCTGGCCGACTTCATCGCCGGCCTCTGAGCCGGGATCGTCCCGGGGGACCCGGCCGCGACCATTCGCCGGGTCCTTCCGCTGTTGCCCGCCGCGGCCGGGCCGTGGATCATGCGGCCATGTCGCCCGCCCGCAGCCGTCTCCTCTCCGCCGGATTCTTCGCCCTCGGCATGGCCGGGGCGGCGGTGACGGCGGTCGCCCTGGTGGCGGCGCGGGAGCGCTGGACGGCGGGGGATTGGCCGGCCACCACCGCCGAAGTGGTCGACGCCGTGGCCGCCGGCCCTTCCGGCGGAACCGCCGGCTATCGCCTGCGCGTCCGCTTCCTGCCCCCCGGCCATGCCGTGGTCGAGGCCGAGACGGTCGACGAAATCGGCGAGCATCAGCTCGCCCTGCTGCGCGAAGT
>JAYSCC010000303.1:0-4617 GCA_041915065.1 Zavarzinia sp. | reverse complement strand
CGGCGGTGTGGGCGGCCAAACGCGATCCGCTGTTCGTCGATGTCGGCCGCCGGCACCTGCGCATCCCAGCGCACCTCACGGTTTGAGGGGCGCGCGCCGATGATGAACCTCGCCGAATATCGCAACAAGAACAGCCGACTCGCCGACTTCCTGCCTTGGGCGGCGCTGGTCGGCACGGGCGTCGTGCTCAACAAGGATGGCAGCTTCCAGCGCACGGCTTGCTTTCGTGGTCCCGATCTCGACTCCGCCGTCCCAGCCGAACTGGTCGCCGTCGCCGGGCGTCTCAACAACGCTTTTCGCCGCCTCGGCTCGGGCTGGGCGATCTTCGTCGAGGCGCAGCGCCATCCTTCCAACCGCTATCCCGATAGTCGTTTTCCCGATGCCGCTTCCGCCCTGGTCGACGCCGAGCGCAAGGCTGACTTCGAGGAGGCCGGGGCGCATTTCGAGTCCAGCTATTTTCTGACCTTTGCCTGGCTCCCGCCTGCCGAAGACGCGGCCCGCGCCGAAGGCTGGCTCTACGAAGGCCGCGAGACGAAGGGCTTCGATCCGCACGAGGCGCTGGGCGGCTTCACCGACCGCACGGACCGGCTGCTGCGCCTGATCGACCCCTTCATGCCTGAATGCCGCTGGCTCGATGACGGCGAGACGCTGACCTATCTCCATGGCTGCGTCTCCACGCACCGGCACCGTGTCCGCGTTCCCGAGACGCCGATCTACCTCGATGCGCTGCTGGCCGATCAGCCGCTGACCGGCGGGCTGGAGCCCCGCCTCGGGCGGGCGCATCTGCGCGTTCTCACCGTCACCGGATTTCCGACCGCGACGACGCCGGGCTTGCTCGACGAATTGAACCGGCTGGCCTTCCCCTATCGGTGGAGCACCCGCGCGATCCTGCTCGACAAGACCGACGCAACCAAGCTCCTGACCAAGATCCGCCGCCAGTGGTTCGCCAAGCGCAAATCGGTCGCCGCGATCCTCAAGGAGGTGATGACCAACGAAGCATCCGTCCTGGTGGACACCGATGCGTCGAACAAGGCGGCGGACGCCGATCTCGCGCTCCAGGAACTCGGCGCCGACTATGCCGGCATCGCCTATGTCACCGCGACGGTGACGGTGTGGGACGCCGATCCGCGCGCCGCCGACGAGAAGCTGCGCCTGGTCGAGAAGATCATTCAGGGCCGCGACTTCACCGCGATGGCCGAGACCATCAACGCGGTGGACGCTTGGCTCGGCAGCCTGCCCGGACACGTTTACGCCAATGTCCGGCAGCCGCCGATCTCCACCCTCAATCTCGCCCACATGATCCCCCTCAGTGCCGTGTGGGCGGGGCCGGAACGGGACGAGCACTTCGCAGCGCCCCCGCTGCTGTTCGGCAAGACCGAAGGCTCGACCCCGTTCCGGTTCTCCCTGCATGTCGGCGACGTCGGCCATACCCTGATCGTCGGCCCGACGGGCGCCGGCAAATCCGTTCTACTGGCGCTGATGGCCTTGCAGTTCCGCCGCTATGCCGGCGCTCAGGTCTTCGCCTTCGATTTCGGCGGTTCGATCCGGGCCGCGGCGCTGGCGATGGGCGGCGATTGGCATGACCTCGGCGGCGATCTGTCCGGTGGATCGGAAGCCTCCGTCAGCCTTCAGCCGCTGGCCCGCATCCACGATGTTCCCGAGCGCGCCTGGGCCGCCGACTGGATCGTCGCCATCCTGACCCGTGAAGGCGTCGCCATCACGCCGGAGGTGAAGGAGCACATCTGGACGGCGCTGACCTCGCTGGCCTCGGCGCCGGTCGAGGAACGCACCATCACCGGCCTTTGCGTGTTGCTCCAGTCCAACGACCTCAAGCAGGCGCTTCGCGCCTATTGCATCGGTGGCCCCTATGGACGGCTGCTCGACGCCGAACGCGAGCATCTCGGCACGGCGACCGTGCAGGCGTTCGAGACCGAGGGGCTGATCGGCACCGGTGCCGCGCCTGCCGTCCTCTCCTACCTCTTCCACCGCATCGAGGACCGCCTCGACGGATCGCCGACCCTTCTCATCATCGACGAGGGCTGGCTCGCGCTCGACGACGAAGGCTTCGCCGGCCAGATCCGCGAATGGCTGAAGACGCTCCGCAAGAAGAACGCCAGCGTCGTCTTCGCCACGCAATCGCTCTCCGACATCGACGGCTCGTCCATCGCGCCCGTCATCATCGAGAGCTGCCAGACCCGGCTGCTCCTGCCGAACGAGCGCGCCATCGAGCCGCAGATCACCGCGATCTATCGCCGCTTCGGCCTCAACGACCGCCAGATCGAGATCATCGCGCGGGCCATGCCCAAGCGCGACTACTACTGCCAAAGCCGCCGCGGCAATCGCCTGTTCGAGCTGGGGCTGTCGGACGTCGCCCTCGCGCTCTGCGCTGCTTCCGCCAAGACCGACCAATCCGCAATCACGCGGCTGCTCGCCGAACACGGGCAGGCCGGCTTCCTCGTCGCCTGGCTCCGCCACCGCGATCTCGGCTGGGCGGCCGACCTCATTCCAACGCTCACCCTGAAGGAGAAACTGCCATGACCTTGCCTCGCTCCCGCGCGGCCCGGCTCGCCGCCGCGCTGCTCCTCGCGCCTGTCGCGCTCGCCCCAATACTGGCGACGCCGGCGCAGGCCCAATGGACCGTGTTCGACCCCACGAACTATGTGCAGAACGTGCTGACGGCCACCCGCAGTCTTCAGCAGATCACCAACCAGATCACCTCGCTTCAGAACGAAGCGCAGATGCTCATCAATCAGGCCCGTAATCTGGCCAGCCTGCCCTATTCGTCGCTGCAACAGCTTCAGCAGTCGGTGCAGCGCACGCAGCAACTGCTCCAGCAGGCTCAGAACATCGCCTACGACGTCCAGAAGATCGACCAGGCGTTCCAGACCAAATACGCCAATGTGTCGATGTCGGCGTCGAACACGCAACTGATCGCCGACGCCCGGACCCGCTGGCAGAATACGGTGGGCGGTCTGCAAGACGCCATGCGTGTGCAGGCCACGGTCGTCGGCAATATCGACACCAACCGCACGCAGATGTCGGCGCTGGTCGGCGCCAGCCAGTCGGCGACGGGCGCCTTGCAGGCGACACAGGCCGGCAACCAGCTCCTCGCCCTCCAGGCCCAGCAGCTCGCCGACCTCACCGCCGTCATCGCCGCCAACGGGCGGGCACAGGCGCTGCAATCGGCCGAACAGGCCGCTGCCGCCGAGCAAGGCCGCGAACAGCGCCGCCGTTTCCTGACGCCGGGGACCGGCTACCAGCCCGGCAACGCGCAAATGTTCCGCGGTAACTGAGGGCGACCCAATGGACGGCAAGATCCTCGCGCGCCTCGGCGCTGTCGTCTTCGTCGCGATCGCGGTCACGGCGACCGCGATCGAGATGACCCGCAAGGACGAACGGCAGAACAGCCCGACGGCGCAGACGCGCACCGTGATGGAACGCGATCCGCTCGGCGCGGAGCTGGCGCGGTGCAGCGCCATGGGCGAAGCCGGGTCGCGCGATCCGTCCTGCCTGCGAGCGTGGGCCGAAAACCGCAAGCGTTTCCTCGGTCAGTCGGCTCCGGCTCCGGCGCCGGCTGAACCGGCGACACTGTTCCCAAACGCCCCCGCCGACGCGGCTCGCGGCAACGCCACGCCCGCCATCCCGGCGGAACCGTCCCAGCCGGAGGCACGCTGATCGTGGGCGGCACCGGCGTCATCGACCATTTCCTCGAGGTCTTCACCCGCTACATCGACGGCGGCTTCGGTCTTCTGCAACCGGAGGTCGGCTTCATCGCCACGACGCTGATCGTCATCGACGTAACGCTCGCCGCCCTGTTTTGGAGCTGGGGCGCGGACGAGAACATCATCGCCCGGCTGGTGAAGAAGACGCTGTTCGTCGGTGTTTTCGCCTACATCATCGGCAACTGGAACAATCTCGCCCGTATCGTCTTCGAGAGCTTCGCCGGCCTCGGCCTGAAGGCATCCGGCACGAGCTTCACCGTGACCGACCTGCTGCGTCCCGGCAAGGTCGCGCAAACCGGCCTCGACGCCGGACGGCCGCTGCTCGACTCCATATCAAGCCTGATGGGCTACTGGTCGTTCTTCGAGAACTTCATCCAGATCGTCTGCATGTTGTTCGCCTGGGCGCTGGTGCTGCTCGCCTTCTTCATCCTCGCCATCCAGCTCTTCATCACCCTGATCGAGTTCAAGCTGACCACCCTGGCCGGCTTCGTGCTGATCCCCTTCGGCCTGTTCGGCAAATCCGCCTTCATGGCCGAACGGGTGCTCGGCAACGTCATCTCGTCCGGTATCAAGGTGCTGGTGCTCGCCGTCATCATCGGCATCGGCTCGACCCTGTTCTCCGAGTTCACCACTGGCTTCGGCGGCGCCACGCCGTCGATCGACGACGCCATGGCGATCGTGCTCGCCGCCTTGTCGCTGCTGGGCCTCGGCATCTTCGGCCCCGGCATCGCCAACGGCATTGTCTCAGGCGGGCCGCAGCTCGGCGCAGGCGCCGCGATCGGAACCGGCCTGGCCGCGGGCGGTGCGATCGCGGCCGGTGCCGCTGCCGCAGGCGCGGCTGTTTCCGGCGGCACGGCCCTTGCAGGCGGCGCTGCCGCCGCCGCTCGTGGCGGGG
>JAYSCC010000302.1:0-4627 GCA_041915065.1 Zavarzinia sp. | reverse complement strand
CTCGATGCCCTCGGGCGAAGGCGAGATCGCGGCCCTGCGGGCCCAGATCGAGGCCATGCAGCGTCAACTCGACGGCATCGCCAAGAAGGCCGAGCCGGAAGACGTCAAGGGCTGACGCCCTTCACGACGCAGCGTCCCGGCCGCCGGGCCGGGACCTTTCGGCGTTCTCTCTCAGTCTTCCACCGGCGCTTCGCCGGTCAGCCATTCGACCCGGGTCGAGCCCGTGCCGGCGTAACCCATGAGGGCGAGCAGCGCGGGCAGGCCCTCGGCCAGCGCCGTGTCGAGCTGCCACGGTGGACGGATCACGATCAGGCCCGAGCCGGCGAATCGTGTGGCATCATGGTCCGGCTGGGTCAGCAGTTCGACCGCCAGGGTCTTGGCCACGCCCGCCTCGCGGAGGGCTCGGTGCAGGCGGTCGGCGGCAGCCCGGCCCTTGACCGGATACCAGCCGATCACGATCGCGGTCGAGGCCCGCCTGGCCGCTTCGATCAGATGGCGGGCCAGGAGGTCGAATTCCCCCGCCGCCTCGAAGGGTGGATCGATCAGCACGACGGCACGCCCGGCCTTGACCGGCAGGAAGGCACGCAGCGCGCTCCAACCGTCGCGCCGGTGCACCGCGGCGCGCGGGTCGCGGCCGATCGCCGTAGACAGGGCATCCGCCACCTCGGTCTCGGTCTCACAGGCGATCAGCCGGTCCTGGTCGCGCAGGGCCCGCAGGGCGACCAGGGGCGAACCCGGATAGAGCATCCAATCGTCACCCAGCACGGCGGCATAGGGTCCGGCCACCGCGGGCCAGGCCGATACCGGATGGCGGGCCAGCCGGCCGATGCCCTGCTGCCATTCGCCGCCCGCCCCGTCGAGTTCGTAGAGGCCGGCGCCGGCATGGCTGTCGAGCACGGTGATCGGCGCTGGCTTGGCCTTCAGGCGTTCCAGCACGGCGGCCAGCACCAAGTGCTTCAGGACATCGCCCGCATTGCCGGCGTGAAACGCATGGCGATAGTTCATGATGCGGGCGCTTGGCGTTCCAGCACGGCGGCGAAGAAGCCGTCGGTCGAATGCCGGGCCGGGCTCAGCAGCAGATAGGGACCGGCGACCGGCGCCGGCCGGGGCGAGCTGACCGCGGCCCAGGACTCGGCCAGGGGCACCGGGCGGAATTCGGGATGGGCGGCCAGGAAGGCGTCGATCTGGTCCTCGTCCTCTTCGGCCAGGACCGAGCAGGTGGCATAGACGAGGCGGCCGCCCGGCTTCACCAGGGCCGCAGCGCGGGCCAGCAGCTTCGCCTGAAGCGCCACCAGATGGGTCAGTTCCTCCGGGCTGGTGCGCCATTTGGCGTCCGGGTTGCGGCGGAAGGTGCCGGTGCCGGTACAGGGGGCGTCGACCAGCACGCGGTCGAAGCCGCCCTTGTGGCGCGACAGCCAGGCGTCGCCCTCGGCACCGACGGCGCGCCGCGTCACATTATGGACGTCGTTCCGGCGGAGCCGGGTGACCGCTTCCTCGAGCCGGCGCTCGTCGGCATCGGTGGCGATCAGGCGGCCCTTGTTCTCCATCGCGGCGGCGATCGCCAGGGTCTTGCCACCGGCGCCCGCACAAAGATCGAGCACCCGTTCGCCCGCCCGGGCACCCAGCAGCAGGGCGGCGAGCTGCGAGGCTTCGTCCTGCACCTCGACCAGGCCTTCGCGCCAGGCCCGGCTCCGGGCGATCGGCGGCCGCCCCTCGACCCGGAGGCCGACGGGGGAGAGCGGGGTCGGTTGGGCGATGATGCCGTCTTCGGCCAGGGCTGCGATGGCGCCTTCCCGCGTCGTCTTCAGGCTGTTGGCGCGGAGGTCGAGGCCGGCCTCGCCGCACAGCGCCGCCGCCTCGGGCACCAGGCGGCCACCGAAGCGGCGTTCGAAATGGGGCATCAGCCAGCCCGGCAGATTGGCCTGCACTGCGGCCGGCTGGTCCGGATGGCCGAGACTTCGCCCGATCAATTGTTCCATCGCCTTGGTCTCGGGTGCCGGCAAATCGGGCAGGTGCTTGCGCACCGTCGACTTGTCGGCGCCTTCGAGCAGGGTCAGCGCGGCGACCAGGCGCGACAGGGATTGCGCCCGGCAGCCGACATGATCGAGCCACCAGTCGAGCTGGGCGCGGTAGCGCGCGACCCCCAGCACCAGGCGGGCGATGCGGGCGCGCTGGGGCGGCTGCCACTTGCGCCGGTCGAAGGCGGATTTCAGCACGCGGTCGGCGGCGCGGCCGGAATCGACGGCGATCAGCGCGTCGAGGGCGGCGGCCGCGATCTCGGCCTCGGGCTTCGGGCGCGGGTGGCGGAACGGACGCCGGGCTCCGTGAGGGGCCGAGGGGGAAGCGGAGCGGGAGCCGCCTTCGGGGCGATCCCGTCCGGGGAATTTGCGGTCGCTGGACATGGCCGGAAGCTAATCGTCCCCGGGCGGCGGCGCCACTGGAGTTTGGCGTAAGGCTTAGGCATTCGCCCAAACGTATGTTGCGCATATTTTGTGCATTGCTGGTCTTTTGTGCAGCAATTTGTCGGAATTGCGGCGATCATTCCAGGGCGCCGGGCCGATTTGGAAGGCGGCAACCCGCCCCCCGTACCTCTTGGCATGGTTCTTGAGTCACGGGGGCTCGGGTGGCGTGTCCGGCCTCCGCCTTCGTGGCGTGGTCGGGGCCGGCGCGACCTGAGGTCAATCGTGAGGGGAACACCATGAAACTCGTGATGGCCGTCATCAAACCGTTCAAGCTGGATGACGTGCGCGAAGCTCTGGCCGCTGTTGGCGTGCCTGGGCTCACGGTTAGCGAAGTGAAGGGTTTCGGGCGCCAGAAGGGCCATACCGAAATTTACCGCGGTGCGGAGTACACCGTGAGCTTCCTGCCCAAGGTGAAGATCGAGGCCGCGGTCGCCGACGAGATCGTCGAGCAGGTCGTGGAAGCCATTCAGAAGGCAGCCCACACGGGCAAGATCGGCGACGGCAAGATCTTCGTCGTCGACCTGCAGCAGTCCATTCGTATCCGCACCGGGGAAACCGGCCCGGATTCGCTCTGAGTTCCGACGAGAGGGTCCTTCCCATGAAGCTCAACTGGAAACTTCCGCTCCTGGTCGGGGTGGCGGGTGCTGCGCTGGCGGTGCCTGAACTCGCGGCCTTCGCGCAGGACGCGGCGCCGGCGGCAGCCGATGCTGCTGCGGCTGCTCCTCCCGCCGCGCCCACGCCGACGCTCGACAGTGGTTCGACCGCCTGGATGATGGTCTCCACGCTCCTCGTCCTGATGATGGCGATCCCGGGTTTGGCGCTGTTCTACGGCGGCATGGTGCGCAAGAAGAACGTGCTCGCCACGCTGATGCAGACCTTCGCGATCACCTGCGCGATCTCGATCGTGTGGTATTTCGTCGGCTACTCCCTGGCCTTCACCGACGGCGGCGGCATGAACGCCTATGTCGGCGGCCTGTCCAAGGCCTTCCTGAAGGGCGTCGGCGTCGGCGAGATCTCGGGCGTCATTCCCGAGACCGTCTTCATGATGTTCCAGATGACCTTCGCCGCGATCACCCCGGCGCTGATCACCGGTGCCTTCGCCGACCGCATGAAGTTCTCGTCCATGATGATCTTCATGATCCTGTGGTCGCTGCTGGTCTATTCCCCGGTCTGTCACTGGGTCTGGGGCGGCGGCTTCCTCAGCGGCGACGGCGTGCTGGACTTCGCGGGTGGCACCGTGGTGCACATCAACGCCGGTGTCGCCGGCTTGGTGTCCTGCATCATGCTGGGCAAGCGTCTCGGCTACGGCAAGGAGATCATGGCCCCGCACAACCTGACCCTGTCGCTGATCGGCGCCTCCCTGCTGTGGGTCGGCTGGTTCGGCTTCAACGCGGGTTCGGAACTGGCTTCGGACGGCCGGGCCGGCATGGCCTTCGCCGTGACCCATATCGCCACCGCCGTTGCGGCGATGTCGTGGATGCTGGTCGAATGGATCACCAAGGGCAAGCCCAGCGTGCTGGGTGCGATCTCCGGTGCCGTCGCCGGTCTCGTCGCCATCACTCCGGCCTCGGGCTTCGTCCTCGCGGGCGGCGCCTTCTGGATCGGCTTGGCTGCCGGCGTGATCTGCTTCTTCGCCTCGACCGCGGTGAAGCATGCCATCGGCTATGACGACTCCCTCGACGTCTGGGGCGTCCACGGCATCGGCGGCATCGTCGGCGCCATCCTGACCGGCGTCTTCGCCACCATGGAAGTCACCGGTGCGACCAGCCCGGTCGGCGCCCTCGAAGGCAACGTCGGCCAGATCTGGATCCAGGTGAAGGGCGTCGTCGCCACCCTGGTGTGGTCGGGCGTCGTCACCGCCGTGCTGCTCTTCATCATCGACAAGGTGATGGGCCTGCGTGTCACGGAAGCCCAGGAACGCGAAGGCCTGGACGTCACGCTGCACGGCGAGTCGGTGCAGTAACGACAGGAACCGGGGCCGCGCCACCGCGCGGCTCCCTCCGGAAAGGGGAGTGCTTCGGCGCTCCCCTTTTTCGTTTGCCGGTTTTTCGTTTGCAGGCCGCGCCTCCGCGGCGGGGATTCACTTCGCGCCGAGATGCTCTAGTATGGCGCCGTCTGAAGGGACCGGGGGACGTATGTCTGGATCATCGAAGAAGGCCATCCTG
>JAYSCC010000301.1:0-4641 GCA_041915065.1 Zavarzinia sp. | reverse complement strand
CATCGGGCTATGTGGCCTGTGATGTACAGTGCAGGCCCGAATGTTTCAAGTCCAAAGCGTGACGGCACCCGCACTGCTGCGTCGCGTCATGTCCGGATTCCGGGCGCCGCCGTCCGGCAGGCCCGCTGTCCGGACGCCGCCGGACACCGGACGATCCCGCCAAGCCCTTGAATTTGCTGGCCCGGCCGCCTTGGCACGGCGATTGCCCCTGTTGCTCCGTGCGGCGGAAACAAGCCGCCGCGGGAACCAGCGGGAGGAACCATGGACACCCAAGCCAACGTACAGGTCATGGGCATCGATGCCGGCGGCACGATGACCGACACCTTCTTCGTCCGGGCCGACGGCCGTTTCGTCGTCGGCAAGGCGCAGAGCAATCCGGGCGACGAATCCCTCGCCATCCTCGAATCGTCGCATGACGCGCTGGCCCAATGGGGCCGCGAGGTGGACGAGGTCTATCCGGAACTGGTCACCTGCGTCTATTCCGGCACGGCGATGCTGAACCGCGTCGTCCAGCGCAAGGGCCTCGACGTCGGCCTGATCTGCAACAAGGGCTTCGAGCAGATCCATTCCATGAGCCGCTGGTGCCCTATTCGAGGACCCGCGGCGTGACCGAGCGGACCGACGTGCAGGGCGAGATCGTGATTCCCTTGCGCGAGGATGAAGTGCGCCAGGCGACGCGCGAACTGGTCGCCGCCGGCGCCAAAGCGATCGCCATCGTGCTGCTGCAGTCCCACAAGAACGAAGCGAGCGAGAAGCGTGCCCGCGACGTCTGCCGTGACGAACTGAAGGCGATCGGGGCCGAGATCCCGGTCTTCGCCTCGGTCGACTACTACCCCTCGCGGAAGGAGAGCCACCGCACCAATACGACGATCCTGGAAGCCTATGCCGCCGAACCGTCGCGCCAGACCCTGAAGAAGGTCTCCGACCGCTTCAAGGCGCATGGCGCCAAATTCGACCTCCGCGTGATGGCGACCCACGGCGGCACCATCTCGTGGAAGGCCAAAGAACTGGCGCGCACCATCGTCTCCGGCCCGATCGGCGGCGTCATCGGCTCGAAGCTGCTCGGTGAACGGCTCGGCTATGAGAACATCGCCTGTTCCGATATCGGCGGCACCTCCTTCGACATGGCGCTGATCACCAAGGGCAATTTCGCCATCGCCTCCGATCCGGACATGGCGCGCCTGGTGCTCTCGCTGCCGCTGGTCGCCATGGACTCGGTGGGCGCCGGTGCCGGTTCCTTTGTCCGCCTCGATCCCTATTCGGGCTCGATCAAGCTGGGGCCGGATTCGGCGGGCTACCGGGTCGGCACCTGCTGGGAAGGCAGCGGGCTCGACACCGTCTCGGTCTCGGACTGCCACGTCGTGCTCGGCTACCTGAACCCGGACAATTTCCTGGGCGGGGCGATCAAGCTCGACGTCGAACGCGCGCGCAAGCACATCAAGGCCCAGATCGCCGATCCCCTCGGCCTCTCGGTCGAAGATGCGGCGGCGGGCGTCATCGAACTGCTCGACCTCAACCTCCACGAATATCTGCGCTCCAACATCTCCGCCAAAGGCTACAACCCGACCGACTTCGTCTGCTTCTCCTATGGCGGCGCCGGCCCGGTGCACACCTATGGTTACACCGAGGGGCTGGGCTTCAAGGACGTCATCGTGCCGGCCTGGGCCGCGGGCTTCTCGGCCTTCGGCTGCGCCTGCGCCGATTTCGAATATCGCTACGACAAGAGCGTCGACATCGCGGTCGGCCCCGAGGCGAGCGACGAGGTCAAGGTCGAAGCCTGCAAGACCGTGCAGGAAGCCTGGGCCGAACTGGCCGCCAAGGTGATCGACGAATTCGTCATCAACGGCTTCCGGCCGGAGGACATCACCCTGCTGCCCGGCTACCGGATGCAGTACATGGGCCAGCTCAACGATCTCGAGATCACCTCGCCGATCACCGCGGCCTCGACCGCCGAGGATTGGCAGAAGATCACCGAGGCCTTCGAGGAGACCTATGCCAGGGTCTATGCCTCCTCGGCGAAGTCGCCCGAACTCGGCTTCTCCGCGACCGGCGTGATCATGCGCGGCTTGGTCGCCACGCAGAAGCCGGTGCTGCCGGAAGATCCGGACGGCGGGCCGGTGCCGCCCCAGGAAGCCTTCCTCGGCAAGCGGCCGTTCTACCGCCACAAGCGTTGGGTCGAAGCCGAAGTCTGGCAGATGGAAGCCCTGCTCGCCGGCAACGAGATCACCGGCCCCGCCATCATCGAATCCGCCTCGACCACCTTCGTGGTGCCGGACGGCTTCGCCACGACCCTCGACAAGCACCGCCTGTTCCATCTGCGGGAAGTGAAATAACCACAAGGGAGGACGAGAGATGAACAAGATCCTGAACAAGGGCGCCGACCTCAACATCGGCCTGCTCGGCAACGGCAAGACGCTGAAGCAGTACCGCGCCGAGGTCATGGCGCGCACCGCGACGAACGGGCATTACAACGGGCTCGAAAAGCTCGAACTGCGCGAGAAGGACCCGATCGGTTACGAGAAGCTGTTCTCCAAGATCCGCGGCGGCCTGGTCCATGCCCGCGAGACGGCGAAGAAGATCGCCGCCTCGCCGATCGTGGAGCAGGAGGGCGAACTCTGCTTCACCCTCTATAACGCGGTCGGCGACTGCATCCTGACCTCGACCGGCATCATCATCCATGTCGGCACCATGGGTGCGGCGATCAAATACATGATCGAGAACAATTGGGAGGACAACCCGGGCATCAACCCCGGCGACATGTTCACCAACAACGACTGCTCGATCGGCAACGTCCACCCCTGCGACATCGCCACCATCGTGCCGATCTTCTGGGCCGGCAAGCTGATCGGCTGGGTCGGCGGCGTCACCCATGTGATCGACACCGGCGCGGTCACGCCTGGCTCGATGTCGACCGGCCAGGTCCAGCGCTTCGGTGACGGCTATCAGGTCACCTGCCGCAAGACCGGCGTCAACGACATGCCGCTGCGCGACTGGCTCCACGAGAGCCAGCGCTCGGTGCGGACGCCGAAATACTGGATCCTGGACGAGCGCACCCGCATCGCCGGCTGCCACATGATCCGTTCCATGGTCGAGGAGATCATCGAGGCCGAAGGGCTCGAGGCTTACGAGAAGTTCGGCTTCGAGGTGATCGAGGAAGGCCGCCGCGGGCTGCAGAGCCGGCTCAAGGCCATGACCCTGCCGGGCAAGTACCGGAAGGTCGCCTTCGTCGACGTGCCCTACGCCCATCCGGACGTCCAGACGCCGTCGGCCTTCGCCAAGATCGACACGATCATGCATTCGCCGGTCGAGATGACGATCCGGCCGGATGCGAGCTGGCGCCTCGACTTCGAGGGCGCGAGCCGCTGGGGCTGGCACAGCTACAACGCCCACCACGTCGCCTTCACCTCGGGCATCTGGGTGATGATGACCCAGACCCTGGTGCCGACCCAGCGCATCAACGACGGTGCCTATTTCGGCACCGAATTCAAGCTGCCCAAGGGCACCTGGATGAACCCGGACGACCGGCGCACGGGCCATGCCTATGCCTGGCACTTCCTGGTCTCGGGCTGGAGCGCCATGTGGCGGGGCCTCGGCCAGGCCTATTTCAGCCGCGGCTATCTCGAAGAAGTGAACGCCGGCAACGCCAATACCTCGAACTGGCTGCAAGGCGGCGGCATCAACCAGGACGGTGACGTCCATGCCGTGAACAGCTTCGAAGCCTCGTCCTGTGGTACCGGCGCCGGTGCGATCAAGGACGGCCTCAACCATGCCGCCGCGATCTGGAACCCGGAAGGCGACATGGGCGACATCGAGATCTGGGAGATGGCCGAGCCGCTGCTCTATCTCGGGCGCAACGTGAAGGCCAATTCGGGCGGCTACGGCAAGTACCGCGGCGGCTGCGGCTTCGAGACCCTGCGCATGGTCTGGAAGGCGCAGGACTGGACCATGTTCTTCATGGGCAACGGCTACATGAACTCCGACTGGGGCTTCATGGGCGGCTATCCCTCGGCCACCGGCTATCGCTTCGAAGCCCATGACACCGGCCTCAAGGAAGCCATCGCCGAAGGCCGGCCGCTGCCGCTGGGCGGGGACCTCGACCCCTCGCATCCGGCCTACGAGGCCCATCTCGCGGCCAAGGCGCGGGTGAAGCGCGACAAGCAATGCATGACCACGGAGGACTGCTACGACAATTACGACCTCTATCTCAACTACCTGCGCGGCGGCCCCGGCTTCGGTGACCCGCTGGAGCGCGAAACCGACGCCATCGCCAAGGACCTGAACGAGGGCTGCCTGCTGCCCGAATTCGCCACCAAGGTTCATGGCGCGGTGGTCGCCAAGGGCGCTGACGGCGTCTGGACGGTGGACGAGGTCGCGACCGCCGAACGGCGCGCCCATGTCCGCAAGGAACGCCTCGCCCGCGCCAAGCCGGTGAAGCAGTGGATGGCCGAGGAACGCGAACGCATCCTGGCCAAGGACGCCTCGCCCCAGGTCCGGCACATGTTCGCCACTTCCTTCTCGCTCTCGGAAAAGTTCCTGAACGACTTCCGCAGCTTCTGGAACCTGCCGGCCGACTGGACGGTGACCGAGGATGAGATCGGCGTGCCTTCTTACGGCGCCAAATACCGCATGGACCTCTCCCTG
>JAYSCC010000300.1:0-4647 GCA_041915065.1 Zavarzinia sp. | reverse complement strand
CCGGTGAAGGACTTCATGAGCGGCCATGTCGTCTCCTGCCGCCTGCACGATACCATCATCGAAGTCATGGGCCGCATGACCGACCGCCGCATCCGTCACCTGCCGGTGATCGAGGACGGCACGCTGGTCGGCATGATCTCGATCGGCGACGTCGTGAAGCGCCGCATCGACGAAGCCTTGATGGAAGCGGACGAGTTGCGTCGTTACATCGCTACGGGCTGATCGGGGGCGGGTCGACTTTTCATCATGTCCGTCGTTTCGCGTTGGCGCCGGGACAGCGAAGGCGCCTTGAGGCTGGCTTTGGACGGTTTCGGCCAGTCCGTCGCCCTGGTCGAGGCGAGCCATGCCGCCTGGTCGCGGGCGATGAACCCCTTTCTTTGGTGGCGCGGGGCGAGTGATCCGGCCGACGGGGAGCCGTTCGACGACGGCCCGCCCGGCGACAGCCCGCCACTCGCCGGTTTCGCCTATCGCGGCCTGCGCCGGGCGGCCGAATTGGCTGACCGGGCGGTGCGCGCCGGCTTTGCCCTCTTACCGCCGGCCGTGGATCGCCCGGGGACGCGCGAGCAACCGTGGAACGCCATGGCCCGGGCGGCCCTGAACGGCGTCCTCGGCGACCGGCTGGAGGCGATGGGCAATCCGCTCGCCCTGCCCATGACGCTCCGCTACAAGGGCCGCCTGCTGCTGCCCGAAGATCCGGACCTGGCCGCCGCGCTGCCGGGGGTGACCGACCATCTCTTGATACTGGTGCACGGCCTGTGCATGGCCGATGTCTTCTGGAACTATTACGGTCACCACCATGGCCGCTTCCTGAACGGTGCTGTCGGGGTGACGCCGGTCTGCCTGTCCTATAACACCGGGCGACACATCTCGAGCAACGGGCGCGAATTGTCCCATCTGGTGGAACGGCTGGCGCGGCATTGGCCGGTGCCGCTCCGCCGCATCTCCCTCATCGGTTACAGTATGGGCGGGCTCGTGGTGCGCGCGGCGCTTCGCGTCGCCCGGGCGGACGGGGCCGATTGGCTCCGGCACGGCGCCCACGCGGTCTATATGGGCTCACCCCATCACGGCGCCCCGCTCGAACGGGGCGGCCACTATCTGCAGACCTTCGCCGAGCTCAATCCGGTGCTGGCCCCCCTCGGCCGGCTGGCGCGCGTGCGCTCGGCCGGGATCACCGACCTCCGCCACGGTTCGATCGCGGACGAGGATTGGGCCGGACGCGACCGGTTCCACCGCCATGCCGGCAAGGCGCGCCGGCCCGCGCCTCTCGACCCCGCCTTCCGCCATCACGTGATCGCGGCGACCATGGGGGCGGGGCCGGGCGATGCGCTCGACCGCGCCCTCGGCGACGGGCTGGTGCCTGTCGATTCCGCCTTTGGCCGCCACCCCGATCATGCCTATGATTTCGGCCTGGCCGAAAAGGATCGCCTGCTGGTGACGCGCACCCATCATCTCGAACTCCTGGCCTCGACCCCGGTGGCGGATCGCCTGGCGCATTGGTTAGCATCGTGAGGGGGCTGGCATCGTGAAAGTCACCCTCGATCTCGACGCTCTGGTCGCCGACGGCGCCCTGACCGCGGCGGAGGCGGCAAGGCTCGCCGAACTCGGCCGCCGCACGACGGGCTATCTCGCCTTCAACCTGCTGATCGGTTTCGGCGTCATGGCGGTCGCGGCCGGCCTGCTCGCGCTGGTGCCGGCGGCGGGCACGGCGGTGCTGATCGGCCTGGGGCTGGCGGCCCTCGGCCTGGCGCTCGCCCGCGCGGCGGGCGAGGAATGGGAACTGCTGGCGCAACTCTGCATCGTGGTCGGTGCCCTGGTGGCCGGCGGCGGTGCGCTGACCGCCGACGACTTCAGTGTCCGCGGCTTCCTCGGCGTTGCCTTCGCCTATGGGGCGGCGGCAGTGGCGGCGCGGAACGGGCTGCTCGCCGCCTTGTCGGTGCTCGCCGTCTCGGGCGCGGTCGGGGCCCGGGCGGGTTATCTCGGTGACGGCGGCTATGCCCTGGCGGTGCCGGATTCGAGCTTGGCGATCCTGGTCATGGCCGTGCTGGCGGCTGTGGCCGGCGGGCTTTCGCGCCTGCTCGCCGGGGAATATGCCAGGCTCGCCCGGGTCGGGGCGGGAACGGCGCTGATCGTCGCCAATTTCGGCTTCTGGGTCGGTTCGCTCTGGGGCGACAGCATCGACTTCGGCGGTACGGCACCGGTCGAGGTGTCGGCGCTCGCATTCGCCGTGGTCTGGGCTTTGCTGCTGGCGGGGACCGGTATCGTGGCCGCCCGGCGCGGTTGGCGCTGGGTCTTGAACCTCGCCTCCGTCTTCGGCGCGATCCACCTCTACAGCCAGTGGTTCGAGCGTCTGGAGGCAACGCCCGAATCCGTCTTGGCGGCGGGCCTGCTCGCCCTGTTCCTGGCTCTCGGTCTCGCCTGGGTCAACCGGCACCTGGCCGCGTGATCCCGGTCGCGGCGGGTCAGATCAGGCTGTCCAGCACCTCGTCGAGGTCGGGCCTGGCCCGCTCGACCGCGGCCTGGCCGAGGGCGATCATTTCTTCCGCCCGGTCGAAATCCATGAAGCCGTAGCTGTTCAGGCGCGGTGCGATGGTGACGTCCGGCGGCTCGCCGGCCAGTCGGCTCCGCGTCAGCCGGTCCTGCACGATGTCGAAGGCGGAGGCGACGACGGCCAGCATGCCGGGCGTATCCCGCTTCGGTTGTGGCTTGGCGCGGATCCGGCCGCGCTGGCGGGGCAGGGGCAGCCAACGCAGGCGCGGGCGGGCCGGATCGGCCGCCTCGGCCTCCATTTCCGCGGCCTCGATATCGGCCAGGACTTCGACCGCCTCGGGCGCCGGGCTCTGCACCCGGGCCTTGCCGAAGGAATCGGCGTTCAGGTTCACCGCGATGACGACCCGGGCCCCGAGCGCCCGGCAGACCGAAATGGGCACTGGATTGACAAGAGCTCCGTCGACCAGCCAGCGCCCCTGATGCTCGACCGGCGGGAAGATCCCCGGCAGGGCATAGGAAGCGCGTACCGCCTCGACCAACGGGCCTTCGCGCAGCCACACCTCGTGGCCGGAGACGAGATCGGTCGCTACCGCGACGAAGGGCAGGGGCAGATTCTCGATCGAGACGGGGCCCAGATGCGCCGCCATCTGTTCGGCCAGGCGCTGGCCGCCGAACAGGCTGCCGCCGCCGACCCTGGGGTCGAGGTAACGCCAGAATTTCCGCTTGGCGAGGCCGAGCGCCCAATCTTCCAGCACATCGATCTTGCCGGCCGCGAAGGCAGCGCCGGCGAGCGCGCCGATCGAGGTGCCGGCGATGATGTCGGGCTCCAACCCGTGGGCGCTCAGCGCGCGCAGCACGCCGATATGGGCGAAGCCGCGGGCGACGCCGCTGCCTAGCGCCAGGCCGATGCGAGGGTAACCACGTGACATCGATCGGTCCCATTCCTTTCCCGGTTCCATGATAAGACCGGATTTCCAGAAGGGTTCCGCTTTCACCAAGAGGCCACCATGCTCGATCGCATCGCCGATCTCGTCCGCGACGTCGCCGAAACCGAATTGCTCACACGGTTTCGGGCGCTCGGCGCCGGCGACATCGAGGAGAAGGAGCCGGGGGATCTGGTCACCGTGGCCGACCGCGCGGCCGAGGTCCGGCTCACCGCCGGCTTGCGCGAGCTGGTGCCGGGGGCGCTGGTCGTCGGCGAAGAAGCGGCCCACGCCGATCCCGCCCTGCTCGACCGGGTGGCGGAGGAGGGGCCGGTCTTCGTCGTCGATCCGGTCGACGGCACCGCCAATTTCGCCGCCGGAAGACCCGAATTCGCCGTCATGGTGGCACAGCTCCGGCGCGGTGAAGCGGTCGCCGCCTGGATCTACGATCCGATCGGCGAGAACATGCTAATGGCCGAGGCCGGGGCCGGCACCGGGCTGAACGGCAGCCCCGTGCGGATCCCCCCGCCGCCCGCCCTGGTCGAGGCGCAGGGCGTCGCCCGGACGCGCTTCATGGAGGAGGACCGCCGCCGCCGCCTCGAGGAGGCCCGGGGGCGCTTCGTCGACACCCCCTCGACCCTCTGCGCCGGCCACGACTATCTGCGCTTGCTCCAGGGGAGGGTGCATTTCCTGCTCTATTGGCGGACCCTGCCCTGGGACCACGCCCCGGGCAGCCTGCTGGTCCGCGAGGCCGGCGGAATCAGCGCGCGGCCGGACGGCGGCGCCTTCCTCTGCGACCGCGCCACCCGGGGCATTCTGAGCGCCGCGGCCGAGGGGCTCTGGTACCAGGCGCGCGGTGCCCTGCTGCCCGAATTCGGCTGACGCCAAAAATAATTCACGAAAGGGCTTGCGACTCAGAGGGGCCGGGCGTAGAAACCGGCCTCCCGCAGCGAGGGCGCCGGCAACGGCGAAAACGAAGCGGGGACAGCCGGCAGACGGCGGAAAAAAATTCCAAAATCTGCTTGACTGGATGAGGTGGTGGTAGTAGAAACCGCGACCTCGCAGCGAGCCGGAAGGTGGTGCTGCAAACCGGGTGAGGCGGAAGCCGAGTTCGGATGCTCCTTGAAAAGTAGGATGGGAAGAGGAGCGTGGGCGGCGGAGTTGACCGTAGCTTGCGTTTTCTCAGAGTAGGACCTGAGCCGAGAGGCTCTGGTGTTACTCCGTCAATTACGCATAG
>JAYSCC010000299.1:0-4650 GCA_041915065.1 Zavarzinia sp. | reverse complement strand
CGGCCACGAATGGCGCCGGCTGCTGCCCACCGCCTATTTCGTGGCGCCGGACGCGCCGGAGCCCTGCGCCCTGTCGGGTTTCGGCCGGCAATGGTTCCCGCTCACCGATTTCAGCGACGAGGCCCGGCTGGCCGGCGCCCGCCACGCCGCCCCGGCGCTCGACGCCTTCATCGATGCCGAATTGCAGAAGCTCGGCCTGACCGATTCGGACCTGGTGCTGGTCGGCTTCAGCCAGGGCTGCATGATGGCGCTCCATGTCGGGCTGCGGCGGCACCAAGTACCCGCCGGCATCGTCGGCTATTCGGGGGCACTACCCGGCTCGCCCGCGGTGCTGGAAGCCGAGCTGACGGTGAAGCCGCCGGTCCTCCTGGTCCACGGCAGTGCCGATACGGTGGTGGCGCCCGCCTCGCTACACCGGGCGGTGACCGCGCTCTATGGCCTTCAGGTCCCGGTGCAATGGCATGTCGAGGAAGGCCTGCCCCATGGCATCGGGCCGGAGGGTTTCGCGCTGGGCGGCGAATTTCTCTGCCGGGTGCTGCTGGATGCCGCAGGCTAGCGCGGTTTCCGGCAAAGTGGAGGCCGGTTTGCCGCTAGAAACCGCGCTATTCAAAGACACCTGAGCCGATTGCCGATTCAATGAATCGGCAATCGGCTCTAGCGCTGCGTCATGACCGCGTAACACAGCATGTAGTATTTTGCTGGCGCGGATCCGCAAGGCTTGACACAATTCTGCCGGGCCCTACGGGCTCGGTGGCTTTGGTCCAGGGCGAGGCGGTCGATGAACGCGGTGTCCCATCCAGTTGAAGCCTGTCCAGCGCTCGTCTTGAACGCTGACTATCGCCCGCTCTCGTATTTTCCGCTCAGCCTGTGGTCCTGGCAGGATGCGATCAAGGCAGTGTTCCTCGGCCGGGTCAACATCCTCTCCGAATACGAACGCACGGTCAGGAGCCCCAGCTTCGAGATCCGCCTGCCCTCGGTCGTCTGCCTGAAGACCTATGTGAAGCCGGCGAAATATCCGGCCTTCACCCGTTTCAACGTGTTCCTGCGCGACCGTTTCGCCTGCCAATATTGCGGCGCCCCCGAAGACCTGACCTTCGACCATGTGGTGCCGCGCAGCCGCGGCGGGCGCACGACCTGGGACAACATCATCACCGCCTGCTCCCCCTGCAATCTGAAGAAGGGTGGCCGTTCGCTGAAGGATTCGGGCCTCGTGCTGCGCAGTTGGCCCGTGGTGCCGACGGTCGGCCAATTGCAGGAGAACGGGCGTTCCTTCCCGCCCAACTATTTGCATCATTCCTGGAACGACTTCCTCTATTGGGACGCCGAACTGGAGGATTGAGGCTTCACGCGGCCATCCCTCACGCGGCTTGAGCAAGCCCCAGGCGCGCCGCCATGGCTTCGCCGAGGCTGCGGCCCGAGAGGAAGGCCGCCTCGATCCGCGCCCCCAGGCACCAGTCGCCGCAAGCCCCGATCGCCTGGCGGACGTCCAGCAGATGGGGCACGCCGGCCGGCTGAAGGGTCTGGGCTTCGGGCCAGAAATGGCTGATGGCGACGACCGGCGCACGGCCGGTGCCGAGGGCCGCGCGGAAGCCGTCGAGCAGTTCGGCGGCGACCTCGGCCGGGCTCGCTTCGGCATGGGCGCGGCTCCAGCCGGGGGCGGCATGGACCACCCATTGATCGCCGCCCCGCGCGCTCCGCCCCGGCTTGCTGCCGTCGCGGGCGATCCAGGCGAGCGCGCCGCCGGCCACCGCCGGATCGACGAAGGCGGCATCGAAACCGGGATCGAGCGGCGCCGCAAAGGCGAGCATCAAGGCCCAGCAGGGCGCCGTCTCGACCAGGGCCGCGGCATTGCCGAGCACGGGCGCCACCGCCAGCAGGGGCACCGCGGTACGCGCCGGGGTGGCGACGACGACCGAATCGTAAGGCCCGAAATGTTCGCCGTGACGATCTTTCAGGGTCAGCACGGGGCCACGCGGAGCGACCTCGCGCACGTCGACGCCATAGACCGTGGCGCCGCTGCCCAGGGCCGCGACCAGCGCCCCCATGCGCGGGGTGCCGACATAGCGGGTCTCGCGCCCCGCTTCCGGAACGAAGCCGCCGGGGCCGAGAGTGCCGATCCGCGCCTCCCAGGGAGCGACCGCGCCCTCCGCGGCGAGGCCCGCCATCAACGCTTTCAGGCCCGGATCGCGCACGGTCAGATATTGGGCGCCGGCATCCCATTGGCAGGCCCCCTCGCGCCGAGTCGCCAAGCGGCCACCCGCTCCCTGCGCCTTGTCGAAAACCGTGACCAAGGCACCGGCGGCCGAGAGCACGGACGCCGCACTCTGCCCCGCGATGCCGCCGCCGACGACGGCCACCAATGGATTCGCGTTCATCGCCGTCCCGCCTGTTCTTGCTGTTATGCGTGGACTCGAGGTTTCATCCTACACCGCTCAGGCCCGCGACTCCATCAGGCGCTTGCGGACGGCCGAAAGGCGGCCGCGCGCGACCGGGATGTTCTGCGGCACCAGGGCGCCTATCTCGGCCACGCCGCCGTCGCCGGCCCGGCGCACCGCCTCGATCCGGCCGATCGAGACGATGTAGCTGCGGTGAACGCGCATGAAACGGGCCGGGTCGAGCTGGCCTTCGATCTCGCTGATCGCGGCCTGGCAGAAGAATTCCTGTTCGCCGTCCGAGACCAGGGTGTAATGGCCGTTGGCGCGCACGAAGGCGATCTCGGACACCGGCAGCCAATGGCTCCGCCCGTCCTTCTGGACCTCGATCCGGCGGGCGAAGGCCGCCAAATCAAGGGGCGAATCGGGCGTCCCCTCGGGCAGCGGCAACGGGCCGGCCGGCAGCCCCTGGGCCAGGGCCTGGGGCATCGGCACGGGGATCGGCACCGGCCGCTCCAGCCGTTGGTCCGGCATCAGCGAGAGCATGAAGCCGCCCGAGATCAGGAAGGAGACGATGGCGACCACGATCGCCATCACATCGTGCGGCATCACCGGGTCGGTCGGCGGGGCGAGTTCGATCGGTACCGCGGTCAGGCCGGCCATGGCGGTGTAATGCATGCCCGAGATGGCGAGGCCGAGAATGACCGCCGAGGCGAGCCGCGCGGGCTGCCGTTTCGAGCGCTCCATCTGCAACAGCGCCAGGCCCGAGGCGGCGACGGCGACCAAGGTCGAGGCGACGACGAAGCCGGTCGAATGATAGATGTCGCAGAGATAGATCGCCGACATGCCGACGTAATGCATGGTGGCGATGCCGCCCCCCATGGCGATGGCGCCGCAGGTGACGCGCAGCAGCTTGGGCAAGGCGGTATGGACGATCAGCACGCCGGCCCCGACGACGAGCACGCAGATCAGCAGCGAGATCAGGGTGGGCAGCACCCGGAAGCCGACCATGACCGGAAAACGCGCCGCCATCATGCCGACGAAATGCATCGACCAGATGCTGATCGCCAGTGTCATGGCCGCGGCGGCGACGATGAAGCGACGGCGCAAGCCGCGCGCACGATCCCCCTCGTCCGCCAGCAGCAGGCTGACGTAACTACCCTGGGCGGCAATGAGTAGCGACAAGGCGACGAGCCAAGGGCTATGGGCGAGCACCCGTTTCCTCCCTGCGGTCGTTCCCGTTCCTGGTTTTTCTTTAGAATCGCACAGAAGGACGCGCGGTCAACCGCGACATGCTGCGGACCGGAGGGCACCGGTTTCAGCCACCGGTGACGCTCATGTGGCGGCTGAGCGCCGGGGTCCCGTGATTTCTGTCGATGATGAAGTCGTGCCCCTTCGGCTTGTGGCCCATGGCGGCGCGGATCAGGACGTCCAGCGCCGGATCGGTGATGCCGGCGCGCAAGGCCTCGCGGAAATCGACCGAATTCTCCTGCCCCAGGCAGAGGTAGAGGCGGCCGGTACAGGTCAGGCGCACGCGGTTGCAGCTCTCGCAGAAATTATGGGTGAGCGGGGTGATGAAGCCGACCCGCCCGCCGGTCTCGGCGAGCGTGACATAGCGGGCCGGGCCGCCGGTGCGGTAGTCGCTCTCTTGCAGGGTGAAACGGCGTTCGAGGTCGCGCCGTACCTTGGTCAGGGGCAGGTAACGGTCGGTCCTGTCGCCGTCGACATCACCGAGGGGCATGGTCTCGATGAAGCTGATGTCGTGGCCGCGGCCATGGGCCCAGAGCACCATGGTGGCGACTTCATCCTCGTTCAGGCCGCGCAGGGCGACCACGTTGAGCTTGACCGCGATACCGGCCGCCTTGGCCGCCGCGATCCCGTCGAGCACCACGTCGAGCCGGCCGCGCCGGGTGATGGCGGCGAAACGCGCCGGATCCAGGCTGTCGAGCGAGACATTGACCCGGCGCACGCCTGCCGCCGCCAGTGCCTCGGCATGGCGGGCGAGCTGGCTGCCGTTGGTGGTCAGCGTCAACTCGTCGAGGGCGCCAGCCGCCAGGTGGCGCGACAGGCCGCGGATGAAATCCAGGATGTCGCGTCTGACCAGGGGCTCGCCCCCGGTCAGGCGCAGCTTGCGCACACCCCGGCGGACGAAGGCGGCGCAGAGACGGTCCAGTTCGTCGAAGCTCAGCACTTCCGCCTTGGGCAGGAACTGCATCTCCTCCGCCATGCAATAGACGCAGCGGAAGTCGCAGCGGTCGGTGACCGAGACGCGGAGATA
>JAYSCC010000298.1:2295-4670 GCA_041915065.1 Zavarzinia sp. | reverse complement strand
CATTTCCGCGGGCGGGCTTTCGGACGGCGAACGGACCCGGCTCCGGCGCGAGCACCTGGGCTTCGTCTATCAGTTCCACCACCTGCTGCCGGAATTCACCGCGCTCGAAAACGTGATGATGCCGCAGCTCATCGCCGGCACGCCCAAGGCCGCGGCCAAGGCGCGGGCGCTGACCCTGCTCGACAGCGTCGGCCTCGCGCCCCGCGCGGCGCATCGCCCGGCCAAGCTCTCCGGCGGCGAGCAGCAGCGGGTGGCGATCGTCCGCGCCCTGGCTAACGGCCCCCGCGTCCTCCTGGCGGACGAGCCGACCGGCAATCTCGACGAACGCACGGCCGATCACGTCTTCGGCGAGTTGCTGCATCTGGTGCAGCAATCCGGCCTCTCGGCCCTGATCGCCACCCATAATCCGGCGCTCGCCGCGCGCATGACCCGCACCGTCGCCCTCCACGAAGGCCGGTTGATCCCGGCCTGAGGGCAGCCGCCCCCGCCGCACGAGCAGGGGCGCAGGCCGGTCGAACCGGCTATACTGGGGCGCTCACAGGAGAATCGCCCTTGCCTCACGCCGGCTTCGTCCACCTGCGCGTCCATACCGCCTTTTCCCTCTCGGAAGGGGCGATCCATGTGAAGAAGCTGGTGCCCATGGCGGCCAAGGCCGGGATGCCGGCGATCGCCGTTACCGACACCAATAATCTGTTCGGGGCGCTGGAATTCGCCGAGACGGCGGTGAAATCGGGCGTGCAGCCGATCATGGGCCTGCAGCTCGCGATCGCCCCGCCGGGCTCGGCCGATCGGGCGGGGCGGCGGCCGGATCCCGATCCGATCGTGCTGCTGGCCCAGAACCAGGCGGGCTGGGCCAATCTGATGGCGCTCTCCTCCGCCGCCTATATCGATCCCGATTCCGGCCGCCCGCCCGAGGTGACGCTGGAGCGCCTGGCCGAACATGCGGCCGGCCTGATCTGCCTGACCGGCGGCGCCAAGGGACCGATCGGCCGCCTGCTCTTCGAGGGCCAGAAGGAGGCGGCGGCCGAGCTGCTCGCCCGCTTCCAGGCGATGTTCCCGGGCCGCCTCTACATCGAGCTGCAACGCCACGGCATGGAGGACGAGGAGGCGACCGAGCCCGGCCTGCTCGATCTCGCCTATGGCCATGACGTGCCGCTGGTCGCCACCAACGACTGCTATTTCACGGACGAGAGCGCCTATGCCGCCCATGACGCGCTGCTCTGCATCGCCGAAGGTTCCACGGTCGGCAATACCGAGCGCCGCCATCTGACCCCCGGTCACCGCTTCCGCTCGGCAGAGGAGATGATCGAACTCTTCGCCGACGTGCCGGAAGCCATCGCGAATACGCTGGTGATCGCCCGGCGCTGCGCCGTCCGGGCCAAGACCCGCGCGCCCATCCTGCCGCCTTTCCCCTGCGGCGAGGGGCACGACGAAATCACCGAACTCCGCCGCATGGCGACCGAGGGCTTGCAACGCCGCCTGGAGCGCCATGTCTTCCAGGAGGGCTGGGACGCGGCCAAGCGCGAAGAGATCGCCAAGCCCTATTGGGAACGGCTCGAATTCGAACTCGGCATCATCATCAAGATGCAGTTCCCGGGCTATTTCCTCATCGTCTCGGACTTCATCCAATGGGCCAAGCGGAACGACGTCCCGGTCGGCCCCGGCCGTGGTTCGGGCGCGGGTTCCGCCGTCGCCTGGGCCTTGCAGATCACCGATCTCGACCCGCTTCGCTTCGGCCTGCTGTTCGAGCGCTTCCTCAATCCCGAGCGCGTCTCGATGCCGGACTTCGACGTCGACTTCTGCCAGGACAAACGCGACCGCGTGATCCGCTATGTGGTCGAAAAATACGGTAGCGAGAAGGTCGCCCAGATCATCACCTTCGGTAAGCTCCAGGCCCGCGCGGTGATGCGCGACGTCGGCCGCGTGCTCGAGATGCCGCTCGGCCAGGTCGACAAGCTGGCCAAGATGGTGCCGAACAATCCGGCCAATCCCGTCACTCTCGGAGAGGCGATCGAGATGGAGCCCCGGCTCCAGCAGGCGCGCGACGAGGACGAGACGGTAAAGCGCCTGATCGACATCGCGCTGAAGCTCGAAGGCCTCTACCGCCACGCTTCGACCCATGCCGCGGGCGTGGTGATCGGCGACCGGCCGCTGGTCGACTTGGTGCCGCTCTACCGCGATCCGCGCTCGGACATGCTGGTCACCCAGTACAACATGAAATGGGTCGAGCCGGCGGGCCTGATCAAATTCGACTTCCTGGGCCTGAAGACGCTCACGGTGCTCGCCAAGGCGGTCGACTATATCGCCAAGCGGGGTACCAGGATCGATCTCTCGGCCCTGGCCCTCGATGACCGCAAGAGTTACGAGCTGCTGGC
>JAYSCC010000298.1:0-2285 GCA_041915065.1 Zavarzinia sp. | reverse complement strand
GATACCGGCGGCGTGTTCCAGCTCGAATCGTCGGGCATGCGCGACGCCCTGAAGAAGCTCCGGCCCGACTGTTTCGAAGACATCGTCGCCATGGTGGCGCTCTACCGCCCCGGCCCGATGGACAACATTCCGAAATATATCGCCTGCAAGCACGGCGAGGAGGAGCCGGACTATCTGCACCCCTCGCTCGAAGGCGTGCTGCGCGAGACCTATGGCGTCATCATCTACCAGGAGCAGGTGATGCAGATCGCCCAGATCCTGGCCGGTTACTCGCTCGGCGAAGCCGATCTCTTGCGTCGGGCCATGGGCAAGAAGATCAAGGAGGAGATGGACAAGCAGCGCGTCCGCTTCGTCGAGGGCGCGGTGGCGCGCGGCGTCGACGGCCACAAGGCGGACGAGATCTTCGACCTCGTCAACAAGTTCGCCGGCTACGGCTTCAACAAGAGCCACGCGGTCGCCTATGCCCTGGTCGCCTATCACACCGCCTGGCTGAAGGCCAATTACCCGGTCGAGTTCCTGGCCGCGTCGATGACCCTCGACCTCGCCAATACCGACAAGCTGAACGTGTTCCGGCAGGAACTGTCGCGCATGAAGATCCCGCTGCTCCAGCCCGACATCAACAAGTCGGAGGCGGATTTCGCGGTCGAGACGGTCGACGGCAAGCTCGCCGTCCGCTATGCGCTGGCCGCGATCAAGATCGTCGGCCACGAGGCGATCGAGAAACTGCTGAAGGACCGCGCGGCCGAAGGGCCTTACCGCGACCTGGCCGATTTCGCCGGCCGGCTCGATCCCAAATGGCTGAACCGGCGCCAGGTCGAGAATCTGGCCAAGGCCGGCGCCTTCGACAGTCTCGACAAGAACCGCGCCAAGGTGGTGCAGGGGGCGGAGGCGATGCTGCGCCACGCCGACGTCTCGACCCGCGAGCGCCAGTCGCAGCAGGAGAGCCTGTTCGGCGGCGGCGCCACCGGCCCGATGGACCGCCTGGTGCTGCAAGACGTGCCGGACTGGAACGCCATGGATCGCTCGGCCCAGGAGTTCGACGCCATCGGCTTCTATCTCTCGGCCCACCCGATGGACAGCTACGGCAAGGCGCTCGACCGCCTCGGCGTCACCAAGCTCGCCCAGGTGGAGCGGCGCATCATGAGCGCGCCCAGCCAAGGCCAACATGGCGGGCCGAACGGCGGGCAGAGCAAGCTGCGCATCGCCGGCATCGTGCTGAGCCGCCAGGAGAAGGTCGCCAAGAGCGGCAACCGCTTCGCCTTCGTCAAGCTGACCGACCAGAGCGGCGTCGTGGAACTCACCGTCTTCTCGGAAGTCCTGGTGATGAGCCGCGAGTTGCTGGAACCCGGCACGCCCGTGCTGCTCGAAGTCGATGGCCGGATGGACGGCGACATGGTGCGCCTGACCACCCAGACCATCCAATCCCTCGACAAGGTGGTGGCCAATTCCGCCGCCGGCGTCCGCCTCTACCTGAACGGCGCCCAGGGCATCGACGCCATGAAGGCGATCCTGGCCAAGACCCCCAAGGGCAAGGGCCGCATCGCCGTCGTGCTGGGCTTCGAGGAAGAAGCCAAGGAACTCGAATACGAACTGCCGGAACGCTTCGCCGTCAGCCCGACCACGGTCCAGCACCTCCGCGCCGTGGCGGGGGTGGCCAGTGTCGTCGAACTTTGACCGGCGCTGCGTCTGGACTACCGCCCTTGCCATCCTGGCACTCGGCGGGGTCTCGCCACGTTCGGTCCTCGCGCAAGGGGCAGCCATGGACGAAAATCAATTCTGGACCATCGTCGACTCGTCACTCGCCGTGCCCGACAATCGGGACGCGCAGGTGGTCAGACTTGAACGTGCACTCGATGCGCTGACGGCGGACGAGGTCTTCGCCTTCCAGAAGACCTTCAATGCGGTTCAGGCCCGGCTTCATGAACGGCGCTTTGTCGGTGCGGCCCTGCTGGTCAACGGTTTCGCTGCCGACGACGATTTCGAATATTTTCAGCGCTGGCTGATTTCCCGAGGCCGAAAGGTCTATGAGGCTGCCGTCGCCGATCCCGATTCATTGGCGGCCGTCCTGGCCCGCAGCGATTTCGGCAACTGCGACTTCGAGGAATTCGCCACTGTCTCAGCCGGGGTCTGGTCGAAAAAGACCGGGCGCGATCCCTTCCGCGACGCCGACGTGGAATTCCCCTACACTGGCGCGCCACCGCTGCCGGAACTCATGGGCGAGAAAATCGACCTGTCGCCGGCTGGCCTCGCCATCCGCTATCCACGCCTCTGGACGTTGTTCGGCC
>JAYSCC010000297.1:2546-4690 GCA_041915065.1 Zavarzinia sp. | reverse complement strand
AAGACCGGCTATATCAAGGCTTCGGGCTTCAATCTCGTGGTCTCGGTGGTGCGCGACGGCCATCACTTGGTGGGCGCCATCTTCGGCGGCTCCTCGGCCAAAGCGCGCGACGACCACATGATCGAACTGCTGGATGCCGCCTTCGCGCGAATCCGCAGCAATCCGCAGGCGATCGCCAGTGCCGAAGTGATCCGCCCGAACGAGGTTTCGCCACCGCGCCGGACCGCCGTTGCAGCCGCGGCGCCGGCGCCGGCTCCCAACCCGGCCGAAGTCGCTCTGGCCGCCGCCGCGCTGGATGCCAAGGTGGCCGAAGTCTCCACCGGCGAGGAGAGCGACGCGGAAGACGCCTATGCCAGCGTGCCGCCGGTCGCAGTCCGCCCCCGTGGCCAGGTCGCCGCCGCGGTCCCCACCACGGTGGCGCCCCGGCCGGTGATTACCGCCGCAGTACCGAATACGCTGGATGCCCAGGCCGCCGAAGGCCATCGGCGCGAAGTCGCGGGCGAGAACTGGGGCCTTCAGATCGGCGCCTTCCGGCGTCAGGATGCCGCCGTGTCCCACCTGAACGATGCCGTCAAAGCCGCCCCTGCGCTGCTGCGCCGGGCCCAGACGGCCGTGAACGAGGGCACGGACGACAAGGGCACGATCTACCGCGCCCGTTTCGTCGGCCTGACCGAGACCGCCGCCCGCCAGGCCTGCCTGGCGCTCCGTCAGAAATCCCTCGCCTGCATCGCGCTGAAGATGCCGTCGACCGTGGTCGCCTCGGCCACCCCGGCCGAATAGAGCCCTGCCCGCACGGAAGGGGGCCCTGCACAGGGGCCCCCTTTTTTATGCCGCGGCCGACGGGCAGGATGGCGTCATGTCGGACCAGACCACAGCACCGAAGGCGGCCTTCGATCCGCCCAGCCCCGCGGCCACCAAGAAGGCACCGCGCCCGCGCGATGCCGCCACCCTGATTCTCTATCGCCGGCCGGCGGCGGGCGGCCTCGAACTCCTGATGGGGCTGCGCCACCAGGGCCATCGCTTCATGCCCAACCAATGGGTCTTCCCGGGCGGCAAACTGGACCGGGCCGACTTGACCACGCCCGCCGTGGCGCTCCGCGACGAGATCGCGGCCGCGCTGGGCAGGACCGCCCCGCCCCGCCGCGCCCATGGCCTCGCCGTCGCCGCCGTACGCGAGACCTTCGAAGAGACCGGCTTGATGATCGGCGCACCCGACGCCCGCGCCGCCCGCCTGGCCGGCGGGCCGCTCGCCGATTTCGCCGCGGCCGGCCTGGTGCCCGCGCTCGACCGCCTCGACTATGTCGCGCGGGCGATCACGCCGCCCTATCGGCCGACCCGTTTCCATGCCCGTTTCTTCCTCGCCCCGGCCGAAGTCGCCCAGGGCGAGGCCCGGCCCTCGCCCGAGCTGACCGAGGTCGCCTGGGTGCCGCTGGCCGAGGCCCACCACCTGGACCTGCCGCGCATCACCGGCATGGTGCTGGGCCTGATCGAGGGGCATCTCAGCGGTGCCGACCGGCGGATCCCCGCCTACGGCATGCGCCACGGCCGCCAGACCGTCGATTATGACGGTTGAGGCGGCCCCCCTGCCGCTGCGCAGCCTGGCGGGGGTGATCGCCTGTATCTGCATCGTCGGCATGACTTTCAGCCTGTCGCTGCCCCTGCTCTCCCTTCTCCTGGAAGCACAGGGCGTGGCGAGCTGGCTGATCGGCGTCAATGCCGCGACCACAGGCGTCGCCACCCTGGCCGCGGCGCCCCTGGTGCCGGGCCTGGTGCGGCGCTTCGGGGTGATGCCCTTCCTGCTCGGCTGCATCCTGCTCTCGGCCGCGAGCCTGATCGCCTTTCCCCTGTGGCCCGGCCTCGGTCCCTGGTTCGTGCTCCGCTTCACCATGAACATCGGGGTGACCGGCCTCTTCGTCGTCTCCGAATCCTGGATCAGCCATCTCGCCGGGGCGCGGCGGGGCCGGGTGATGGGCCTCTATGCGACGGCGCTGGCCGCCGGCTTCATGCTCGGCCCCGTGCTGCTGCAAGCAACCGGGATCGAGGGCATCGCGCCTTTCGCCGCCACTGCCCTGGCGACCCTCGCCGCCGCCCTGCCACTGGCCGCCGCCCGGCGCGACCTGCCGCCCTTCGAGGAGCCGCCGCGC
>JAYSCC010000297.1:0-2536 GCA_041915065.1 Zavarzinia sp. | reverse complement strand
TGGCCGCCGTGGCGCGCAGTGCGCCGGCCATCGTCGCCGTCGCCCTCCTTTATGGAGCAGTGGAGTCCGGTGTGCTCTCGCTCCTGCCGGTCTGGGGCGTGCAGAACGGGCTCGGCGAATTGGCCGCGGCGCGGCTCACGGTCTGGGTCGGCGCCGGCAACGTGTTGATGCCCCTGCCGATCGGCATCGCCGCCGACCGGCTGGGCCGGCAAAGGGTGATGCGGGCCTGTGCAGCAGTGGCCGGACTCGCCGCCGTCGGTCTACCGCTGGCCCTGGGGAGACCCTTGCTCGGGCCCCTGCTGTTCCTACTCGGCGGCGCGCTGCTCGGCCTCTATACCGCGGGGCTGACCGACCTCGGGCATCGTTTCTCCGGGGCCGATCTCGCCACTGCCAATGCCGCCTATGTCGTCTTCTATGGGATCGGCGCGGTGAGCGGGCCGCCGCTGGCCGGCGGTGCCCACGGCCTGGCCGGCACGATGGGCCTGCCGCTCACCGTCGCCTTCGGCTGCGCCGCCTTCCTGGCCGGCATCGCCTTTGCCCGGAAATCCCCCGTGCTGAAGTCTTGACAAGCGGGCGCGCCCGAGTATGTTCGCGGTTCATTTTTTCGAGGCGCGTGCGATCCGCGCCTGCTGGAGTCTGTCATGGCAAAGCCGACCACGCTGAAGATCAAGCTCGTCAGCACCGCGGAGACCGGGTACTTCTACGTCACCAAGAAGAACCCGCGCACCAAGACCGAGAAGCTGTCGCTGAAGAAGTACGACCCGGTCGTGCGCAAGCACGTCGAGTTCAAGGAATCCAAGATCAAGTAAGAGCGCTCTCCGCGCTCCTGATCTGCAGCCTCGCGGCTTGTCCGCGCTGACGGCGGCCCTTAAGGTGCCGCCGTTGCTATTTGCGCGGAACGGAGACTGGCCATGGCTGCTGCGGCCCAGACACTCGAGCAATGGGAGGCCCGTGCCAAGGCGCTGAGCTTCCGGCACCTCGCCTTCATCGGCGGGCGCTTCGTCCCCGCCTCCTCCGGCCGCACCTTCCCCCGCCTCTCGCCGACCGACGGCCGCCTGCTGACCCAGGTCGCCGAATGTGATGCCGACGATGTCGACCATGCCGTGGCTTCGGCCCGCAAGGCCTTCGAGTCGGGCGCCTGGTCGCGCGCCGCCCCGCGCTTCCGCAAAAAAGTCCTGCTCAAGCTGGCCGAGCTGATGCGGAAGCATGCCGACGAGTTGGCTCTGCTCGAAACCCTCGACATGGGCAAGCCGATCGGCGATTCGACGGCCGTGGACGTGCCGGCCTCGGCCAATACGATCCAGTGGTACGCGGAAGCGATCGACAAGGTCTATGACGAGATCGCCCCCACCGTCTCCTCCGCCTTCGGCTTGGTGACGCGGGAGCCGATCGGTGTAGTCGCCGCCGTGGTGCCGTGGAACTTCCCGCTGCTCATGACCTGCTGGAAGCTCGGCCCGGCGCTGGCGACCGGCAATTCGGTCGTGCTCAAGCCCGCCGAGCAGAGCCCGCTCTCCGCCCTTCGCCTGGCCGAACTGGCGTCCGAGGCGGGACTTCCCGAAGGCGTGCTGAACGTCGTGCCCGGCTTCGGCGAGATCGCGGGTGCGGCGCTCGGCCTCCATATGGACGTCGACGCCGTGACCTTCACCGGCTCGACCCAGGTCGGGAAATATTTCCTGGAATATTCCGGCCGCTCGAACATGAAGGTGGTCAGCCTCGAATGCGGCGGCAAATCCCCGCATATCGTTATGGCCGACTGCGGCGACCTCGACCTCGCTGCGACCAAGGCTGCCTGGGGCATCTTCTATAACCAGGGCGAGGTCTGCACCGCCGGCTCCCGCCTGCTGGTCGAAGAGCCGATCAAGGATGTCTTCCTGGAGAAGCTCGCCCGCGTCGCCGAAACCATCCAGCCCGGCAACCCGCTCGACCCCGCGACCAAGATGGGCGCCATCGTCGACGAGAAGCAGATGGACCGCGTGCTCGACTATATCGAGACCGGCAAGGAAGAGGCCAAACTCCGCCTGGGCGGCAACCGCGCCCTGACCCAGAGCGGCGGCTTCTACGTCGAGCCGACCGTGTTCGAGAACGTGAACCCCCACGCCAAGATCGCCCAGGAAGAAATCTTCGGCCCGGTGCTCTCGGCGATCAGCTTCAACGGCCTCGAAGAGGCGATCTCGATCGCCAACGGCACGATCTACGGCCTCGCCTCGGCGATCTGGACCAAGGACATCGACAAGGCGCTGAAGGCCGCCCGGGCCATCCGCGCCGGCATGGTCTGGATCAACGGCTGGGACGAGGACGACATCACCGTCCCCTTCGGCGGCTTCAAACAGTCCGGCTTCGGCCGCGACCGCTCGCTCCACGCCATGGAGAAATACACCCAGCTCAAGTCGACCTGGATCAGCATCCGCTGATCCAGGTCGGCCACGCTCAGAAGCCCTCCAGAACGATCTTGCCGCGGGCGGTGCCGCTTTCGAGCAGCGCATGGGCACGTTTCAGGTTGTCGGCGTCGATCCGGCCGTAGTTTTCGGTCAGGGTC
>JAYSCC010000296.1:0-4691 GCA_041915065.1 Zavarzinia sp. | reverse complement strand
GTGTCGGTCAAGCGGCGCAGATAGACGATGCAGACGGCCAGGATGGCGCCGAGCTGGATCGCGATCAGGAAGGCCTGGGGCAGTTCCACGCCCAGGGCCTCCTTCAGCACGATCAAATGGCCGGTCGAAGACACGGGCAGGAACTCGGTCAGCCCCTCGAGGGTGCCGATGGCGATCACGGACAGCAGCAGGAAGAGATCCATCGCGTTACAACCAGCCTTTGCGTTTGAAATAGAGATAGGGCAGCACGGCCGAGACGACCATCAGCACGATGGCGATCGGATAGCCGAACTCCCAATGCAGTTCGGGGATGGCATCGAAATTCATGCCATAGATCGAGGCGATCAGGGTGGGCGGCAGAAACACGGTGGCGGCAACCGAAAGGATCTTGATCACCCGCGTCTGCTCAATGTTGATCAGGCCTAGGGTGGCGTCGAGCAGGAAATTCACCTTCTGGGCGAGTGCCGCGGCATGTTCCGCGATCGAGCGGATGTCCCGCGCCATGGTCTTCAGGCGGGCGCGATAATCCTTCTTCACCTCGGTCGCCAAGGACTGGGACAGGAAGGTCACCACCCGCTCGATCGAGGCGAGACTCTCGCGCACCTTGCCGGTCAGGTCGTCGAAGCGGCCGAGGGCGAGCAGCGCCTCCTCGAGATCGGCGGAGGCGACGTTGCCCCCGGTGCGGGCGCGGAACACCTGGCGGGACAGCGTGTCCATCTCGGTCGCGACGTTTTCCAGCACGTCGGCGGCGCGGTCGATGATCGCCTCGATCAGGCCGGCCAGCGCGCCCTCGCCGTTGTCGCAGAAACCCGGCAGCTTCAGGGCCCGGGCCGAAAAGATGGTGAAGGCCAGCGGATCGGAATAGCGCAGCGAAACCAGGACGTGGTTCGCCATGACGAAGGTGATGGCGCTCGCCTCCGCGGTCGGCGTATCGGCCTTGGAGACCACGGTCGCGGTCATGAAGCGCGCCCCGTCGACCTCATAGAGGCGGGACGACGCCTCGATTTCGCGCATCTCGGCCCTTGTCGGCAGGTCGAGGCCGAGCAGGGCTTCGAGGGAATGCTCTTCGTCCCGGGTCGGCTCCAGGATGTCGGCCCAGACCAGACGCTCGGGCAGCGGGGCGCCCAGAATCCACGGCGTGCGAACCAGCCGGCCGTCGGCGATGTGGTAAAGCGTCACCATGCCGCCGCTCTCCTCCCGCTCCGACCGTGGCGGCCCCTTTTAGGCGCGCCGGCCCCGCGCTGCAAGCCGCCCCAGACGGGCGCGGATACGCCGCAACGCCCGCGCCGCCCGGGCCAGCGACGGCCGTTCGGCCTCGGGCTCCAGGGCGAGGCCGACGGCGGTAACAGCCCCCTTCTCGTCGAGCGCCCGGACCACCAGCTCGACCGGACCATAGGGCATCCGGTCGCCCTCCACCGGCTTGCCCGCGAAGGTAGCGGTGACCACCGCGGCAATGGTACGGCCCTGGTCCTGCGGGCGAAGCTCGAGACCATAGGCACGGCACAGGTCGTCCATCGCCTGCTGACCATCGACCAGGAATTCGCCGATCGTGGCAAGCGCCTGCCCCCGGTCGGTCCGGCGCGAGGCGAACAGCCGGTCGAGGGCGTGGACACGCTCGGGATCGGCGACCAGCAGGACATAGTCGCGCGGCAAGAGGTGGTCGAGATCGCCCGGCCGCACCACCGCACCGGCGCGCAGCACGGACAGGATGTGCACTCCCTCGGGGAAGCGGATTTCGGCGAAGGCTTCGGCCGCCACCACCGAGCCGGGCAACACGGTATAACCGACGATATCGCGGTCTGCGCCCAGCGGCACGTCGACATCGCGCCGCTCCGCCCGCGCTTCGCTGGGCGGCAGGGCAAGGGCCAGGAATCGGGCGGAGGGCGCCACGGTCCAGCCCTGGAGCATGAGCGAGGTCAGGACGACGACGAAGGCGACGCCGAACAGCGCCTCGCCCCCCGGCATATGCTCGATGATCGGTGGCAGCGCGAGATAGATCGGCACCGCACCGCGCAACCCCACCCAGGCGGCGAAGGCCCGCTCCCGCATGGTGAAGCGGAACGGCCAGAGACACAGGAAGACAGCGAGCGGCCGCGCCACCAGCATGAGCACGGCCGCGACGCCGAGCGCCGGCAGCAGCACCGGCAGCAGCTTGGTCGGCGTCACCAGGAGGCCGAGGGTGAGCAGCATGGCGATCTGGGCGAGCCAGGCGATACCGTCGTGGAAGCGGAGGATGAGCTGGCTCGCCCGGTGCCGCTCGTTGCCCAGCACGAAGCCGGCGACATAGACGGCGAGAAAACCCGAGGCACCGACGAGCTGCGCCCCGGCGAACAGGGTGAGCACCGACATCACGACCAGGATCGGGTAGAGGCCGGCCGCGATCTCCAACCGGTTCACCAGGGCGACCAGGGTCCACCCCCCGGCGAGGCCGAACAACAGGCCGCCGCCGATCTGTAAGGCGAAGACGGCAATGCCATGGCCGATCGAGAATTGCCCGGCCTGGACCATCTCGATCGCCAGCAGGGTGAGGAAGATCGCCATCGGGTCGTTCAGCCCGGATTCGACCTCGAGCGTGGAGGCGACACGGCGCGCGATGTCGAGACGCTGCAGGCGGAGCAGGAAGAACACCGCGGCGGCGTCGGTCGAGGCCACGGTGGCGCCGATCAGCAAGGCGCCCGCGGGCGGCGTGCCGAACACCGCCCAGGCGGCGACCGCGACGATGCCGGCGGTGATCGCGACGCCGAGCGTCGCCAACACCAGGGCCGGCCGGCCGGCGAGTGCGATGGTGCTGCGCTGGGTGCGCAGCCCGCCGTCGAACAGAATCACGGCCAGCGCCACGGAGCAGACGAAATAGGCCCCGAAGACGTCGTCGTAGTGAATGCCCAGGCCGTCGTCCCCTGCCACCATGCCGAGGCCCAGGAAAACCAGCAGGACAGGCGCCCCGAGGCGCGAGGAAACCCGCCCGGCGACGATCGCGAAAACGCCCAGCAGGGCCCCGATGAGGATGATCTGATAGGTGAGACTCATGTCCGTTCCACTGCGCGCGCCTCAGTGTAGCGGCTCGCCCCGGGGCATAGATACCGTCGCGCCGGAAAATTCGGCGACCGGCTCAGGGCAGGAACAGATCCCGGGCCGCCCGGGTCTCGTCGGTCACAAAACGGCCGACGGCGCGGATACGCGGCAAGTCTTTGAGATCGCCGTGGGTCAGCAGATAGAAGGAGCGGGTGAGCGAAACCTCGGCCGCCAGCACCGGCACCAGGTCGGCCTCCCCCGCGGCGACGAAATGGGGCAGCACGCAGAGGCCGTAGCCCGCCTTCACCACCTGTAATTGAGCGACCAGGCCGGCACTGCGGAGGCCCGCCCGGATCCCCGGGTGGATCTCGGCCAGATAGTCGAGTTCGGGCGTATAGAGCAGATCGTCGATATAGCCGATGAAGCGATGGCCGGGCAGGTCCTCGACCGTGGCGGGACTGCCCATGCGACCGAGGTAGGACGCGGCACCATAGAGACCCAGGCGATAGTCGGTCAGCTTGGTGGTGACCAGCCGGCCGGAGCGTGGCGGCGACAGGCTGATCGCCATGTCCGCCTCGCGCCGCGACAGGCTGAACACCCGCGGCATGGCGACGAGCTGGATTTCGAGCCCCGGATGTTGCACAGCGAGCTGGCCGACTCGAGGCGCCAGGAAAAGCGTACCGAAGCCGTCGGGCGCACCGATGCGGACGGCGCCCGAGATCTGTGCGTCCACCCCCGCGATCTCGTCGAGTGCCGTGAGTGCCAGGCTCTCCATCTGCTCGGCGGCGGCGACCAGGGTGACACCCCGGTCGGTCAGCTCGTAGCCGGTCGGCCCGCGATCGACCAGGCGCGCCCCCAGCGCCTCTTCGAGGACGCCGATGCGCCGGATCACGGTCGAATGGTCGACGCCGAGCCGTTTCGCCGCCAGCGAGACCCGACCAGCCCGCGCCACGGCGAGCAGGAAGCGGAGGTCGTCCCAGTCCAACCTTCCGGTCATGGGCAATGCTGCATGATGTGGTGGCGCTCCCTCTGCGTTTCCGCACAACGATCTTGCGTCATCGCCTGTGGAAGATCAAAGCGGCCTGTGCCAGTTTGCCTGCCACCAGGCGCGTGCGACGAGCATGGCGCCGGAAAATCAGCGGGAAACGCCCAAGCGGGGAATGCCATGACCCATCTCACCCATTTCATCAACGGCCAGCATGTCGAAGGACAGAGCGGCCGTTTCCTCGACGTCTACAACCCGACGCTGGGCGAGGCCATCCGCAAGGCCCCGCTGGCAACCAAGGAAGAGGTCGAGACTGCGATCGCCGCCGCCGAAGCCGCCTTCCCGGCTTGGTCGTCGCAGAACCCGCAGAAGCGCGCCCGCGTGATGTTCAAGTTCAAGGAACTGGTCGAGCGCGAGATGGACAACCTGGCCCGCCTGCTCTCTGAAGAGCACGGCAAGGTCATCTCTGACGCCAAGGGCGACATCCAGCGCGGCCTCGAAGTGATCGAATTCGCCTGCGGCATTCCGCACCTGATGAAGGGTGAGTTCACCGAAGGCGCCGGCCCGGGCATCGACATGTATTCGATGCGCCAGCCGCTCGGCGTCGTCGCCGGCATCACGCCGTTCAACTTCCCCGCCATGATCCCGATGTGGATGTTCGGCGTCGCCATCGCCTGCGGCAACACCTTCGTCT
>JAYSCC010000295.1:0-4697 GCA_041915065.1 Zavarzinia sp. | reverse complement strand
AAACGGGTCGAGCGGGTGCCGGCGATCGCCTGGATCAGCGAGCGCACGATGATCGCGGCGGCGAGTGAGCCGATCATGGCGATCACCGGCGAGACCTTGAGCAAAGGCGCGAAGGCCAGCCGGTGCAGGGCCACGGCGAAGCCCCCGGTGATCACCGCGGCGGCGAGCGCCGCGGCCCACAGCGGCAGGCCGAAACCGGCGAAGAGCAGGCCCAGGAAGGCACCGACCGTGGCATATTCCGTCTGCGCCAGGTTCGGGAAACGGACCAGGGCATAGACGGTGCTGAGGCCGAGCGTGACGAGCATCAAGTCGCCCGCGCGGAGCAGGGCGTCGATGACGAACTGCATGGCTGCTCTCTCCGGTTTCGGTCGCGTCGCGTTACAGGTTGACCAGGGCACCGTCCTTGACGGTGACCAGCAGATATTCCTGTTGCGAACGTTCGCCGTCAGCATCGAGCTTGATCGGCCCGGTGGCGCCATCGAAATCGATGGCGTGGGCGGCCTTGAGGATCGCCGCCGCATCGGTGCTGCCGGCGGCATTGACCGCCTGGGCCGCCAGGCTCACGGCATCGTAGAGATAGCCGTTGAAGGCCGAACGGAAGGCTTCGCCATATTTCTTGGTATAGGCGTCCTGGTACCAGGCGCTGTTCGGGCCGATGAAATTGACCTCGGCACCGAGCTGGCCCTCGACCGTCTCCTTCGGCGCATCGGAGATACACATGGAGAGATAGATGCCGAACCACGGCGTCTTCTTCTGGCCGAGCTCGAAGGCTTCGCGGTTGATGATCGCCGCTTCCTGGCCATAAGCCGAATAGACGTAGATATCGGGCTCGAACTTGGCGATCTGCTGCAGCTCGCGGCGATAGGTCGACTGGCCTTCGGTATAGAGCAGGCTGTGCACGACGCTGCCGCCGGCGGCCGTGAAGGCCTTGGCGAATTCGCCGCTCATGCTCTCGCCGTAGGCGTTGTTGGGCAGGATCACTGCCGCCTTCTTGTAACCCTTGGCAATCAGGGCCTTGGCGGCGAATTTCGACATCACGTCGTCGAGCCCGATCACCGAGAAGGCGAGGCCGCCGCCGGGCTTCCGCAATTTGACCGAGGACGAACCGCAGTTGATGTGGACGATGCCGGCCTTTTCCATCGCCTGGCGCAGCGGCACGGTGATCCCCGACGAATATTCGCCCATGACGACCTTGGCGCCGTCGATCGAGACGAGCTTCTTGGCGGCGTCGAGGGCGGTCTGGGCATTGCCCGCCGAGTCCTCGACCAGGACCTTGAGCGGCTTGCCGAGGACGCCGCCGGCCGCGTTGATCTTCTCGACCGCGAGTTCGATGCCGCGGCGCTGATCTTCGCCGATCGAGGCGCTGGCTCCGGTCAGCGGCAGCACGGCGCCGAAGACGACACCCTCGTCGGCGGCGAAGGCGTGGCGGCCGCCCAGCGCGGCGGCCAGGCTGCCGACGGCGACGGTGGCCATGAAGTGACGGCGGTTCAACCCATTCATCGCAAGCTCTCCCTTTCAATCCCCTGTTGCACGCTGAAAAACGCTGGTGATCACACCGGGGCCGGCAATTCGAACAGGCGGCCGACCCCCGGGATGACGTCGCCGACCCCGGCGAGACGCAGGCAGTGCCAGGCCAGTGCATGGTCGCTGGCGGTCACCGGCAGGCCGGTGGCGGCTTCGATCTCCGCCGCCTTGTCGGCCAGGCGCAGGCTGGTGCAGGAAATGAAGACGGCGTCCAAATCGGCCTTGTCGGCCATGGCGGCGATGCCGTCGGCGATGGATCGGGGCGAGATGCGCGCGGCCTCGCGGTCGTCCAGCTTCTCGAAGGAACCGAAGGCGGCCACTTCGACGCCCTTGTCTTCCAGGAAGCGGCGCACGATCTCGTTGACCGGCTTGGCGTAGGGGGTGACGACGCCGATGCGGCGCGCGCCGAAGGCTTTGAAGGCGGCCAGCGCCGCGGTGATCGGCGTCGTACAGCGAATGTCCGGCCGGGCCTTGCGGATCTCCTCGAAGATCACTTCTTCGCCGAGGGTCATGGTCGCCGACGTGCAGCCGAAGCCGACCACGTCGAGCTCGAGACCGGGCAGGATCAGCTCGGTCGCGGGCGCGATCCGGTCGCGGATGGCGCGCAGCGTATCGGGCGTGATGTCGGCGTCGTTATAGACGCGGGTCGCATAGAGGCCGATGCCGTCGAGCGGCAGCAGGCGGCGGAATTCATATTCCATGGTCTGGTCGGTCGCCAGCACCAGGAGGCCGATGGCGGCCCTTGCGGCGATGCCGCCGTCGAGGTCGCAGGGCAGCAGGCCGAGGTCGAGACAGTCGCTCATCGAAATCTCCTCAGGCGACGATTTCGTCGATCGGCAGGGCCGGCTTCCGGCCCGCGATCAGGTCGGCGAGGATGCGGGCCGAGCCATGTGACATGGTCCAACCGATATGGCCGTGACCGGTGTCGTACCAAAGGTTGCGGTGCTTCTTCCGACCGATGATGGGCAGGTTGGTGGGCGTCATGGGACGCAGGCCGGCCCACATGTCCGCCTCGTCGTAGAGGGCGCCCTGGGGATAGAGTTCGCGTGCGACCCCGGCCATGAAGGCGAAATCCTTCGGCTTGTGGCTGGTGTCATAGCCGGCGAATTCGGCCGTCGCGGTCACCCGCATGTGGCTGCCGAAGCGCGAGATGGCGACCAGATTCTCTTCGTCGACCGAACCGATGGTGGGCGGCTGGGGCTGCTCGCCGATCGGAATGGTCAAGGAATAGCCCTTGATCGGATAGATCGGCAGGTCGACGCCGACTTGCCGGGCCAGGGCGGCACTGCCGTTGCCCAGTGCCATGACATAGGCATCGGCCGTGATCGTGCCCTTGTTGGTGCGGACGCTGGTGATCTCGTCGCTGGTCGCCTCGATCGCCTCGATGCGCTCGCCCAGGCGGAACTCGGCACCGCCACCCATGCACAGCTTGGCCATCTCGCGGGTGAAGGCGGGACAGGAGCCGGTCTCGTCGGTCGGGCAATAGATGCCGCCCGCGATCTTCTCCTTCATCGCGGCGAGCGAGGGTTCGAGGGCGAGAACGCCGGCCCGGTCCAGCACTTCGATCTTCTGGCCGTCGTCGGCCAGGATCTTCATATGGGCGATGCCGGTCTCGAGCTTGGCCGCCTGACGGTAGAAATAGAGGATGCCGCGGTCGATCCGGTCGTAGGCGATCGGCACTTCGGCCAGGGTCTGCTTCAGCACGGCCTGCGAATAGGCGGCCAAGCGATGCTTGCGGATCGTATTGTATTCAGATCTGCTTTTCGTGCATTGGGTGAGGAATTTCAGCGACCAGGTCCAGAGTCGGGGGTCGAGCGAGGGCGTGAAGCGGAGCGCCTGATTACGGGCGAAAAGCGACTTCAGCAGGGTGAGAGGGGCCGAGGGCGAGGACCAAGTGAAGGAATGGCCCGGCGCCACCATGCCGGCATTGCCCCAACTGGTGTCTTCGGCCACGCCGGAATGCCGTTCGACCAGGGTAACCCGATGGCCGTCCCTCAACAACTCCCAGGCCGCCGTGACCCCGACGACGCCACCCCCCAACACCAGGACATGCATTCAAGCGCTCCCGAGCATTTCGTAATTTATATCTGTAGACAGTAATGCATTCATAAAATGCGTCGTCAACAAATTCATATCGGCAGGAAACGGCGCCGCCGCTTCCCGTCTCCGGGGAGGTCTCGAGCAAGATCGGGTCGCCGTGCCTGACGCGGGCAGCCCCGCGGGGCCTAGACCGGGATGGCGGGGGGTGTTGTCGGTCCCGAGATCGCCTAACGCTGTCCGGGCACCATTGTCGCGATCCGGCGGATTTTCTGCCGGGAAAGCGGACGCTGTCGGCCTGCGATCAATAGACCGCCGGCGCGACGATCCACAGGACTTCGCATTCCTCGCCGTCGTTGGCCCAGAATCGGATCAGAGAGGTTGCCGGGAAGGCGAAGGAATCCTGGGCTTCGATACGCAGGACACGGCCGTCGATCTCGAGCCCGAGGCAGCCGCGCAGGACGATGCCGCATTTGCCACCCTCTTGGTTGCGATAGGGCTCACCCGAATGACCCTCCGGCTGGATGACGAAGCGCATCATCCGGGCAGGCGTCGGGCGTGAGCAGTTCCTTGATCATGCCGTGACTGCCGAGGTCCAGCCGGCGGCGGTAGGGATGGCGGACGACGACGTCGCTGTCGGCGGCGTTCTCGTGCGGCTCGGTGGCGAACAGCCAACTGACCGGCATGTCCAGCGCGGCGCAGATCGCGCCCATGGATTTGACCGACGGCATGGTCAGGCCGCGTTCGATCTGGCTGAGCAGGCCGATGGAGACCGAAGCCCGTACCGCGACATCGCTCAACGACAGGCCGCGCATCTTCCGCCGCAGGCGCAGCTTCTGCCCGATGTTGTTGCCCGCGATGCCGTCCCCGGTCGGTGCGTTCTGGTCCATAGACGCTCATCCCTCGTTTTCTGCAGAGCGACTAAAAAAAACATTGAATAATTTTAGGCGGAATATAGGGTTTATATCACGATTTTAGAACTTATGAGGTTTTTTCAGCCTGGACGCAAGCCGTGCCAGGCCACGGGCGGTGCTGTCCCGATCGGGGGCGGCGGCGATGGTCGGACGGCCGTCGTCGGTTTTGGCGAGGCGATATCAGAAGGGGCACGAATATGCTGAAGCTGTTTTCCGGCGTGG
>JAYSCC010000294.1:708-4703 GCA_041915065.1 Zavarzinia sp. | reverse complement strand
GCTTCCGCCCTCGATGCCATGCGCCGCTGGCCGGAAACCGCGACCGCGGTCGCCGTCCGGCTGACCCGGGATGGCCGGATTGCCGTCGCCGCCCCCTTCGGCCTCGACGATCTCTTCACCCCCCGCCTGGTGCCGACCCCGGCTTTCGCCGGGACTCGGCGGGCCGTGATGGAGGCGCGGGCGAAGGACAAAGCCTGGCACCAGCGCTATCCGGAACTCGTCGGGTAATTCAGCACAGGCGAACTTGTCGCCGGCTGCGTCCGCGCCTCACAAGGCCGGCCGTTCGGGCGTGATCAGGCTGGCGCGGAGCCGGCCCAGGGGGGCGGCGTCGTCGAAGGTCAGGCGACCGCCTTGTTCGGCGATGCCGAGGGCGGTGAAGAGGGCGGGCAGGTCGGTCGCCACGGGGTGGTCGGCCATCTCGCCGTAGAGGCGGGCGAGGACATGGGTGCCGGTGGCGGCGTCGCCGGTCGCGATCAGTTGCTCCATGGTCCAATAGGCACCGTTGCCGCCGCTCGCCCGGTTGATGGCGCGAAAGGCGTCCTGCAGGCCCTTGGCATTACCGGTCTCCTGGCGGATCGCGATGTCGGCCAGCAGGCAGAAGGTCGCGCCGCCCCAATAGGTACGGCCCCAGGTGTGGGTGAGGTCGAGGCCCCGGTCGTTCGGGCCGGGTTCGCCCTTGGGCATACCGTGGAAGGAATCGCGCCAGGCCCCGGCCTGGTCCAGGAAGCCAGACTGGGCGCGGGCCAGCGGCTCGACATAGACGGCGCTGCCCTCCTGGATCCACAGGTGGTTCTCGTCCAGTCGCGGCAGGGCGAGGTGGGTCATCTCATGCACCATCACCCAGTCGCGGCGGAAGCCGGCGGCATCGGTACCGGGGCCGACCACGACCCGGATGGCCGAGCCGGCATGGCCCCAGGTGGTGCCGCCGGAAACCCCGGCACCGTCGCCCGCCACCACCAGAATACCCACCTGCGCCACCGGAAAACGCCCGAAATAGGTCGTCACCGCGGTCGCGGCATCGCGGATCCAGGCCAGCGTGAGGTCCCGGTCGAGGCCCGGTGCGCCCTCGGCGAAGCTGACGGCGATGCGCCCGCCGCCGATCGTCAGCACGGCATCGGCCGGTGCCGCCAGCGCGGCATAGACCTCGTCCGGGTCTTCGAAGCTCGCGGCCCGGGCGGCAGGCGGCAGCATCAGGGCGAGCAGGGCCAGAAGGGCGGCGGCAAGGCGGGCAGGCATGGCGTCCTCCACCGAAAGAAGGGGGCACCGAAAGAAGGGGGCGGAATCAGGCTGCCGTGCCATGATCGCCGAAACAACAGGGTTAACGGCCCGAGGGAGGAGAGAGAAACATGCCTGATATGTCACCAGAGGCACGCCGGCTCGCCGGGCACGGGGCGCTGGTCCTGATCGCCGGGCTTCTGGCCGGTTTCGCCATCGGCTTCGTCGTGCTCGGCGGCTTCATCATGGACCCGTTGCCCAGCGCCGTCTTCCCCTTCCCGGGCAGCGAGCGGGGCTGGCGCGCCATGCATATCGGCTCGGTCCTGAACGGCGTGATGGCGATCGCGGTCGCCGCCGTGCTCGACCGCGTGGTGGCCGAGGTCGGGCGCCGGCGCCTGATCGCCGGTGTCATCGCCTTCGCGATCTGGGCCAATACGATCTTCTATCTGTTCGCCAATTTCGCCGCCAATCGCGGCCTGTCGCCCTGGGACAATGCCGTCGGGCCGGGCTCGATCATGGGCCTGATCGCCTTCGTGCCGGCGGGCATCGCCGCCTTCATCACGATTTGGGTGCTCGGGCTCTTCGCCCGTTCGGCCTTCAGGGGTTAGCGTCCCGCCGGCCGGCCTCGGCCGCCCGGGCCAGGAAGCGGGCCCGGGCTTCGGCCGTCGAGTTCCGGATCGGCGCGCAGACGGTGCGCCGGACCGGCTTCACGCCGCAGAATTTCAGCACCGTCTGGGTCATCATGCGATGCCCCGGCGCACCATAGACCAGCCAGTTGAACCAGCCCGGCGGGTCGGAAGTGACGATCAGCCGCCCGCTCCGCCCCTTCAGCAGGCCGTCGGGCAGGGGCTGGCGCTCGCTCCGATAGGCGAAGGCGAAACCGGGCAGAAAGCAGCGGTCGAGGAAGCCCTTCAGCAGGGCCGGCACCGAACCCCACCAGATCGGATAGACGAAGACCAGATGCTCGGCCGCCAGGATCGCCGCCCGTGCCGCCTGGAGATCCGGCTCGAGTTCCATGCGCGAGCGATAACCCTGGCGCAGGATCGGGTCGAAGGCGAGGTCGCCGAGGCGAAGGCGGGAGACTTCGGCTCCTGCCGCCGTCGCCGCCCCCGAATAGGCCTCTTCCAGGGCGGCGCAGAAACTGTCGCCCGCCGGATGCCCCAGGATGGTGAGGATCCGGCGCCCGGCCATGATCAGTAGGCGTATTCGGCGAAGAGCTTCGAAATATCGCCTTGCCAGCGGCCGTGATAGGCTTCCAGCAATTCGTCCGCCGGGCTCTTGCCGGATTCGACGCTGCGCAGCAGGACCTGGATGAACATGGTCTCGTCGCTGCCCATGCCGTTGTCGGCGGCGCGGCGGCGCAGCCCCGATTCGGCGATCTCCAGCACGCTCTCGGCGATGTCGAGCACGGTGCCGCCCCGGAAGGGCGCGCGCAGGCCGAGCTTCGGCACGGCGGCCCGCAGGGCTTCCCGCTCTTCCGCCGTCCAATCGCGGATCAGGTCCAGGCAGGCGTCGAGCGATTCCTGGCAATAGACCAAGCCGACCCAGAGCGCGGGCAGGGCACACAGCCGCTTCCACGGCCCGCCGTCGGCGCCGCGCATCTCGATGTAGCGCTTGACGCGGGCTTCCGGGAACAGGGTGGTCAGATGGGCCGACCAGTCGCCCAGATGGGGCTTCTCGCCCGGTAGGGCAGGCAGGCGGCCATCCAGGAAATCGCGGAAGGATTGGCCCGAGGCATCGATATATTTGCCGTCGCGGTAGACGAAATACATCGGCACGTCGAGCGCCCAATCGACGTAACGCTCGAAGCCGAAGCCCTTGTCGAAGGCGAAGGGCAGCAGGCCGGTGCGATCGGGATCGGTATCGGACCAGATATGCGCGCGGTAGGACTGGAAGCCGTTCGGCTTGCCCTCGGTAAAGGGCGAATTGGCGAACAGCGCAGTCGCCACCGGCTGGAGTGCCAGGGCGACGCGCAGCTTGTCGACCATGTCGGCCTCGGACGAAAAGTCGAGGTTCACCTGCACGGTCGAGGTGCGCAGCATCATGTCGAGGCCGAGATTGCCCTTCTTCGGCATGTAGGAGCGCATGATGTCGTAGCGGCCCTTGGGCATGACCGGCACCTGCTCGCGCTTCCAGGTCGGCGCGAAGCCGAGACCGATGAAGCCGAGGCCCAGTTCCTTGGCCACCGCCTGCACCTGTTCGAGGTGCTGGCCGACTTCGCCGCAGGTCTGATGGATCGTCTCCAGTGGTGCACCGGAGAGTTCGAACTGGCCGCCCGGCTCCAGGCTGATCGAGGCACCATGGCCTTCGAGGGCGATGATGTTCTCGCCCTCATAGACCGGGTCCCAGCCGAAACGGCGGAGCCCCTCCAGCATGGCGCGGATGCCCGATGGCCCGCCATAGGGAACGGGGCTCAAATCGGCCAAGTTAAAGCCGAATTTCTCGTGCTCGGTGCCGATCCGCCAGTCCTGGCGGGGCTTGGCGCCTTCGGCCATCCATTCGACGAGCTGGCGTCGGTCCTCGATCGGCGCGCCCGCCGCCTGAACACCCGACATGGTCAACCTCCCGCCCTAGTTGGCTCCCGCCCTAGTTGGTCCGTTGACTAGCCGAAAGCGGAACGGCCTGTCCACCTGTTCGCCATGCAGGGCGGTCATGCGACGGGTGGTGGGTTCCATGATGAAACTAGGGGTGCAGACGGTGACCGTCCCGGATGTTGAGGCCGAGGAGGGCGATGTTGATGGCCCCGGCGACCAGTTCCACCGCCTGAATGGCATAGAAGG
>JAYSCC010000294.1:0-698 GCA_041915065.1 Zavarzinia sp. | reverse complement strand
ATCGCCCGAGGCGGCCAGGAAGGAGAGGGCGAAGGCGCAGGGCATGAGCACCAAAAGGCCGTTGCCGGCGGCGACCATTGTGCGCCGCCGCTTGGCCTCGATCAGGGTATGGCGCCGTTTGCCGGCCAGGCGCCGTCCGCTCAGCGCTGCCCCGGCGAGGCAGGGCACGAGCAGCAGGAAACCCCAGGGAATCGAGGTCTTCACCGTGGCGATCAGCGCCTGGTCGCCGAAGATCTCGCTGCCCACCGTCGCCAGCCAGAAACAGGCGATGACGGCGAGGGCGGTGCCACCGGCCGCCGGGTGCAGGCGTCTGAGCCACATGGTGGTGTTCCTTCTCGCGTTACGACCGGGACGGTGCCCCAGGCCGCCCCGGTTGTCGAGCGGGCGAAGCGCCGCGGCCTAGCGGCGGGCCTCGGCCAGGCTGCGCACCACGAGGTCCAGCACCTCGGGCGCGAAGCCCATGCCGGTGTGGCTGGTCGCGACCTCGACATGCTCGACCATGGGCTCGTCCGGGCTGAGGCAGGCGCGCCAGCCGACGATGCCGTCCCGCCGGCTGTAGATCGCGGTGACCGGGACTCGCAGCGGCACCGCCTCGCGCGCCGCCATGCGTTGCTCGGCCCGCTCGAAATCGAAGCCGCGCGCCTTGAACAAGGGCGCGAAGACGGTGTGTTTCGGGCCGCCTTTCACCGGGCTGCCCA
>JAYSCC010000293.1:0-4707 GCA_041915065.1 Zavarzinia sp. | reverse complement strand
GTGATCGCAGGCGCCCCCAACCTGGTGCGCGGCGGCTCGCACAGCGGCAATGTCTCGGTCGCTGAACTGGCGCGGGAAGGCGTGCTCGACATCATGGCCTCGGACTATGTGCCCGCCTCCATGCTGATCGCCGCCTTCGGCCTGCACGACACGCTGGGCTTCGGCCTGGCCGAAGCGATCGCCACGGTGAGCCGCAATCCCGCCCGCTCGATCGGGCTCGACGACCTCGGCGCGCTCGAGGCCGGCTACCGGGCCGACGTGCTGCGGGTGCGCCGGATCGACGGGCTGCCGATCGTCGAAATGGTCTGGCGCGACGGCCGAAGGGTGATGTGAGGCGCCGATGCCGACCCGTTACGCCCTCTATTGGGCGCCCGCGGCCGATACGCCGCTGCACCGCTTGGGGTCCCATTGGCTCGGCCGCGATGCCGCCAGTGGGGCCGCCGTGGTACAGCCGGTGCTCGATCCGATCACGCCCGCCCGTTTCGCCGAACTGACGGCGGAAGCGCGGAACTACGGCTTCCACGCCACCCTGAAGCCGCCGATCCGCCTGAAGCCGGGGTGCGACGTGGACGGTTTCCGTGCTGCCGTCGCGGAAGCCGCGGCGGGCTTCGCCGCCTTCACGGCGCCGCCCCTGAAGCTCGGCCGGGTCGGCCGTTTCCTGGCCCTGGTGCCGGCCGGGGAGATGGCGGGCTGGCGCGCCCTGTCCGATCATTTCGTGGCAGCACTCGACGATTTCCGTGCCCCCGCGGGCGAGGCGGAACTGGCGCGGCGGCGGAAATCCGGGCTGAGCCCGGTGCAGGACGAGAACCTGCTGCGCTGGGGTTACCCCTACGTCTTCGACGAATGGCGCTTCCACATGACCCTGTCGGCGCCCCTGACCTCGCCCGAGCGGGAGAGGGTGGAGGTCGGGGCGCTGGCCCATTTCGCCGGCATCGAGCGGAAGGAGGTGGCTGTCTCGGACGTCTGCCTCTTCGTGCAGGAAGGCGCCGGTGCGCCCTTCCGGATCGCGCAACGCTTCCCCCTCGGCCCCTCTTGCGGCTGAGCCTTTCGCCTCACTATGCTGCAGCGATAATGCAGAAAGTGGGGAGAGGGGCATGTCGAATTCCGGGGCCTTGATCGTGGTGGCGGGCCAGGACCGGCCGCAGCGGGTCAGCCTGCGGGCGCGGATGCTGCGTTTCGCCCTGCGCCGCATGTTCAAGAACCGGCTCCGCTTCGATATTCCGCTCCAGGTGGTGCGCGACCAGGTCGAAAAGCTGTCGCTGCGCCTGCCGCCGCCGCCGCCGGACGTGACGGTGACCGACGTCGTGGCGAACGGCGTGCCCGGCCATTGGGTCACCCCGGCGGAGGCGATCGAGGACCGCCACATCCTCTATCTTCACGGTGGCGGCTATGTCATGTGCTCGCCGCGGACACACCTCGGCTTCACCTGGCGGATCGCCAAGGCGGCAAGGGCGCGGATGCTGGTGATCGACTATCGCCTAGCGCCGGAACACGCCTTCCCGGCCCAGATCGACGATTCACTGGCCGGCTATCGCTACCTGCTCGAGCAGGGCATCGCACCGGAGCGGATCGCCATCGCGGGCGATTCCGCGGGCGGCGGCCTCACCTTCGGCCTGCTCATGCGGCTCAAGGCGGCGGGCCTGCCCATGCCGGGGGCGGCGGTCGGCCTGTCGCCCTATCTCGACCTCACGGTGACCGGCGAGACCCATTATCTGCACGCCAAGTCGGACCCGATGATCCCGCTGCCGGGCGTGGTCTATGGCGGCATCACCTATCTCCAGGGGAGGGATCCCCGGCATCCGGAAGCCTCGTCCATATACGGCGATGCCGCCGGCCTGCCGCCCACGCTGATCCATGTCGGCTCGGACGAGGTGCTGCTCTCGGATTCGACCCGGATGGCGGCCAACCTGCGGGCGGCCGGCGTGCCGGTGGAGATCGACATCTGGTACCGGATGCCCCACGTCTGGCACGCCTTCGCCCGCTACATCCCGGAAGGCCGCGCCGCGATCGAGCGGATCGGCACTTTCCTGCGCGAAACGATCAAGGCCCGCTGAACCGCCTCAGGCCGCCGCCGCAAGGCCGAGCCAGGCGGCCAGATCGGCCAGCGCCCGGGCCGACATGGCGGCCTTGCGGTCGCCCTTGCGGGTCCTGGTGTCGAGCGGCGGGAAGAGGCCGAAATTGACGTTCATCGGCTGGAACGTCTTCTCGTCGGCGCCGCCGGTGACATGGTTCAGCAGGGCCCCCAGGGCCGTGGTCGCAGGCGGCGGGTTCTGAGCCTCGCCGAGCGCGTCGCCGGCTGCGAAACGGCCGGCGATCAGGCCCATGGCGGCACTTTCGACATAACCTTCGACGCCGGTCACTTGGCCGGCGAAGCGAAGGTCGGGCCGCGCCTTCAGGCGCAGTGTCGGGTCGAGCAGGCGCGGGCTGTTGATGAAGGTGTTGCGGTGCAAGCCGCCCAGGCGGGCGAAGACGGCGTTTTCCAAGCCCGGGATGGTGCGGAACACCCGGGTCTGCTCGCCGTGACGGAGCTTCGTCTGGAAACCGACCATGTTGTAGAGCGTGCCGAGGGCGTTGTCCTGGCGGAGCTGCACGACCGCGAAGGGCCGCCGGCCGGTGTGCGGATCGGTCAGGCCGACCGGCTTCATCGGGCCGAAGGCGAGCGTGTCGGGCCCGCGTTCCGCCATCACCTCGACCGGCAGGCAGCCCTCGAAATAGGGCGTGTCCTTTTCCCAATCCTTGAAGTCGACCTTCTCGCCCGCCAGCAGGGCTTCGACGAAGGCGTAATATTGCTCGCGGTCCAGGGCGCAGTTGATGTAATCGGCGCCGTCGCCCTTGTCGTAGCGCGACTGGAACCAGGCGCGCGACATGTCGATCGATTCCTTGGTCACGATCGGCGCAATCGCGTCGAAGAAGGACAGGCTGTCCTCGCCGGTGAAGGCACGGATCGCCTCGGCCAAGCTGGGCGAGGTGAGGGGGCCGGTGGCCACCACGGTATTGCCCCAGGCTGCCGGCGGCAGGTCAGGCACTTCCTCGCGGACCAGGGTCACCAGCGGCTCTGCCGCCAGCGCCGCCCCGACCGCGGCGGAAAAGCCTTCGCGATCGACGGCCAGCGCCCCGCCCGCCGGCACCCGGTGGGCATCGGCCGCGCGCATGATCAGGCTGCCGGCGCGCCGCATCTCCTCGTGCAGCAGGCCGACGGCGTTCGACACCGGATCGTCCGAGCGGAAGGAATTGGAACAGACGAGTTCGGCGAGTCCGTCGGTCGCATGGGCCTCGGTCGTCCGGATCGGCCGCATCTCGTGCAGGACCACGGGTACGCCGCGGCGGGAGATCTGCCAAGCAGCTTCGGAGCCGGCGAGGCCGCCGCCGACGACATGGACGGGTTGGGACATCTTTTCGGTCATGATGCCCCAACCTATAGCCGGTCGAACCGGCGCCGTCAGCCCCAGATGGGCGGCCGGCGGCCGGCCCAGGGCAGGGCCTGTTCGAGGTCGGCGGCGATGGCGATCAGCGTGTCTTCGTCGCCGAAGCGGCCGATGATCTGGACGCCGACCGGCAGTCCGTCGGCCGACTGGTGCAGGGGCAGGCTGATCGCCGGCTGGCCGGTGAAGTTGAACACCGGCGTGTTCACGTATTCGCCGGCCTTCTGCAGCGTGCCCTCGAAATCGGGCGAGGTGACGTCGAAATAGCCGAGCGGCACCGGCGGGCGGGTCAGCGTCGTGGTCAGCATGACGTCGACCGTCTCGAAGAACTGGGCGATGAAGCGGCTGATCCGCTGCAGCATGACCTGGGCCATGACATATTCGGCCGCCGTGGTCTGGCCCGCCTTCTGCACCAGGGCCCAGGTCATGGGCTCCAGCGTGTCCGGCCCGGCGATGCCGCCGCCCATCAGGGGCGCCCCCTGGGCCAGCGCCGCCATGCCGGCGGTCCACAGCGTCATGAAGGCGTGGGTGACCATCTCGGCCGGCGCCGCGGGCGCACCCTCGACGATGATATGGCCCATGGACTCGAGGCTCTTCGCGGTCTTCTCGACCGCGGCGATGCAGTCTGGATGCAGCGGATTGCCCAGGAAATCGGTGGTCGCCTTGGCGACGGTGAGCTTCCGCTTCACGCCTTCCAGCGCTTCGATATAGGGCCGCTTCGGTGCCGGCGCCCAATAGGGATCGCCGATGTCGGGACCAGAGGTGGCGTCGAGGGCATAGGCGGTGTCGCGCACCGTGCGGCTGACCACATGGTCGCACACGAGGCCGCCCAGGGCATCGCCGAGGTCGGGGCCGAGCGGATTGCGGGCCCGCGTCGGCTTCAGGCCGACCAGGCCGCAGGCCGCCGCCGGAATGCGGATCGAACCACCGCCATCGTTGGCATGAGCGAAGGGGAGGCAGCCGGCGGCGACCATGGCGGCCGAGCCGCCGGAGGAGCCGCCGGTCGAATGGCCGGTGTTCCAGGGATTGCGGGCCGGGCCGTAGAAGAGCGATTCGGTAGTCGGCAGGATGCCGAATTCGGGCGCATTGGTCTTGCCCAGGATATTCAGCCCGGCGCGCTTGTAGCGGATGGTCAGCTCGCTGTCGTGATCGTCCGTCGCATGCTCGAACAGGCGCGAGCCCTGGCGGGTCGAGAGGCCGACGCAGAGCGCGTTGATATCCTTGAGGAGAAAGGGAACACCGGTGAAGGGGCCGTCCGGCAGGCCGGCGGCGGCGGCCTTGCGGG
>JAYSCC010000292.1:0-4722 GCA_041915065.1 Zavarzinia sp. | reverse complement strand
CGAACCGGCGACGGCACCCTCCGGCCTGTCGCCCGCCGCGGCCAGCGTGCTGGCGGCCCTGGCGGACGGCGATACGCCGGTCTTCCTCGGCTGCGGCGAGGCGGCGGCGGAAGCCTTCGTCACCGGTGCCCTGGGCGCGCCGCGCGTCGCGGCCGGGGAGGCTTCCTTTGCCGTGATCGCGGCGGCCGATCTCCTGCCGCTCGATCGTTTCGCGCCGGGGTCGGAGAGTTATCCCGACCGGTCGGCGACCGTGATCGTCGAGGTTCCGGGGCTCGGCCGCGGCACGACTTACCGCCTGCGTGGCCCCGGCATCCGGGGCACGGCGGAACTGGCGGTCGAGGGGCTGCCGGCGGGTTTCGAGGCGGCCTGGAGGGCGCAGCGCGCCGGCTTTCCGACCGGCATCGACCTGGTGATCTGTTGCGGCGACCGGCTGGCGGCACTGCCGCGCACGGTCGCGGTGGAATAGGGGGCGTTTCATGTATGTCGCGGTAAAGGGTGGCGAAAAGGCGATCGATGCCGCCCATGCCTGGCTGGCGGCCGAACGGCGCGGCGACCCCGCCGTGCCGGAGCTGACCATCGATCAGATCCGCCAGCAGTTCGGGCTGGCGGTCGACCGGGTGATGGCCGAAGCCTCGCTCCACGATCCGGAATTGGCGGCGCTGGCACTGAAGCAGGCGCAGGGCGATACGATCGAGGCGGTCTTCCTGCTGCGCGCCTATCGCACCACGCTGCCGCGCCTCGCTTCGAGCGAGCCGGTCGATACCGCGGCCATGCGGGTCGATCGCCGCATTTCGGCGACCTTCAAGGACCTGCCGGGCGGCCAGGTGCTGGGCCCGACCTACGACTATACCCACCGCCTGCTCGATTTCGCCCTGGCCGCGGGCGGCGAGCCGCCGGTGCCGCCGGAAGCCCGGCCGAGCGGGGAGGCGATGCCCCGCGTCGCCGACCTCCTGGCCGACGAGGGCCTGATGGAACGGGAAGCGCCCGCGGACGAGACTGGCCCGGTGCCGGACCTGACGCGCGAACCGCTGGAATTCCCCGCCGGCCGCGCCCTTCGCCTCCAGGGCCTGGCGCGCGGCGACGAGGGTTTCCTGCTCTCGCTCGCCTATTCGACCCAGCGCGGCTATGGCCGCAACCACCCCTTCGCGGGCGAGATCCGCCAGGGCACGGTGGCGGTCGAGGTCGAGGTGCCGGAACTCGGCTTCGCGGTCGAGATCGGTGAGATCACGCTGACCGAATGCCAGATGGTGAACCAGTTCAAGGGCGATGCCGAGCGGCCGGCACAATTCACCCGCGGCTACGGCCTGGTGTTCGGCCGGGGCGAGCGGAAGGCCATGGCCATGGCCCTGGTCGACCGTGCGCTCAGGGCCGAGGAATTGGGTGAGGCCCGGCAAGGCCCGGCCCAGGACGAGGAATTCGTCCTCTCCCACTGCGACAATGTCGAAGCCTCCGGCTTCGTCCAGCACCTGAAGCTGCCCCATTACGTCGATTTCCAGTCGGAGCTTCAGCTCGTGCGGGCCCTTCGCGCCCGGAGGGAGGCGGCGGAATGAGCGACGATAGTGGTTACAACTTCGCCTATCTGGACGAACAGACCAAGCGCATGATCCGCCGCGCCCTGCTGAAGGCGGTGGCGGTGCCCGGCTATCAGGTGCCTTTCGCCAGCCGGGAAATGCCGCTGCCCTATGGCTGGGGCACCGGCGGCATCCAGGTGACGGCCTCCGTCCTCGGCCCCGACGATGTCCTCAAGGTGATCGACCAGGGGGCGGACGACACCATCAACGCGGTCTCGATCCGCCGCTTCTTCGCCAAGACGGCCGGTGTCGCGACGACGACGCGGACCGAGGAGGCGACGGTGATCCAGACCCGCCACCGCATCCCCGAAACGCCTCTGAGCGAGGACCAGATCCTGGTCTATCAGGTGCCGATCCCGGAGCCGCTACGCTGGCTCGAACCGCGCGAGACCGAGACGCGCATGCTCCACGCCCTCGGCGACTACGGCGTGATGCAGGTCGAGCTTTACGAGGACATCGCCACCCACGGGCGGATCAAGCGTTCCTACGACTATCCGGTCGAGGTCGCCGGGCGTTACCTGACGGCGCCGAGCCCGATCCCCAAGTTCGACAACCCGAAACTGGCCGATTGCCCGGCGCTTCAGCTCTTCGGGGCCGGGCGCGAGAAGCGAATCTATGCCATCCCGCCCTTCACACCGGTGCGCAGCCTGGATTTCGAGGATTATCCCTTCGCGATCGAGCACCCGGGGGTCGCCTGCGCCCTCTGCGGCGACAGCACGAGTTACCTGGACGAGATCGTGACCGACGACAAGGGCGGGCGCATGTTCGTCTGCTCCGACACCGACCATTGCGGCAAGCGCCGCGACGAGGACCGCAATGACGCTGCCGCCTGATGAAGCGCCGCTCCTGACGGTCGAGAATCTCGCCTATGACTATGGCAACGGCCGCGGCGTCGCGGGCGTCGATTTCCGCCTCTGGCCCGGCGAAGTGCTCGGCGTCGTCGGCGAATCCGGCTCGGGCAAGACTACGCTCCTGAAGCTCCTGGGCGGCCAGCTCGCGCCCAGCGGCGGGCATATCCTCTACCGCACGGCGGCGGGCGAGGTCGTCGACCTGCACGACTTGGCCGAGGGCAAGCGCCGCCTGCTGGCGCGCACCGAACTCGGCTTCGTGCATCAGAACCCGCGGGACGGCTTGCGTCTCGCCGTCTCGGCCGGCGGCAACGTGGGCGAGCGGCTGATGGCCACGGGTGCCCGCCACTATGGCCGGATCCGCGCCGCCGCCGAAGACTGGCTCGGCCGGGTGGAGATCGACCAGGGCCGGATCGACGATATTCCGGCGACCTTCTCGGGCGGTATGCAGCAGCGCCTGCAGATCGCGCGGAACCTGGTCTCCGGCCCGCGCCTCGTGTTGATGGACGAGCCGACCGGCGGGCTCGACGTTTCGGTCCAGGCCCGGCTGCTCGACCTTCTGCGCGGGCTGGTGGCCGACCTCGGCCTGACCGTCGTCATCGTCACCCACGATCTCGGGGTCGCACGGCTGCTGGCCGACCGGCTGATGGTCATGCAGGGCGGCCAAGTGATCGAGCAGGGTTTGACCGACCAGGTGCTGGACGATCCCCAGGCGCCCTATACCCAGCTTCTCGTCTCCTCGGTACTGGCGGCATGAGCACGATGAAACCCATCCTGTCGCTTCGCGGCGTGACCAAGCATTTCACCCAGCATCTGCGCGGCGGGCTCCGCCTCGACGTGCTGGCCGGGGTCGACCTCGATGTCTTCCCGGGCGACTGCGTCGTGCTCGACGGGCCGTCCGGCGTCGGCAAGTCGAGCCTGCTCAAGGCGATTTACGGCACTTATCGGGTCGACGGCGGCTCGATCATGGTCGCCGGCACCGATGTCGCAACAGCCGAGCCCAGGGCGATCCTGGCGCTGCGCCGGGCTGTGATCGGCCATGTCTCGCAGTTCCTGCGGGTGGTGCCGCGCGTTTCCGCCCTCGACATCGTGGCGGCACCGGCGCGGGGCAGGGGCCTCGACCGGGCGGCGGCGGAAGCACAGGCGGCCGATCTTTTGCGCCGCCTGCAACTGCCTGAAAAACTCTGGTCCCTGCCACCCGCGACCTTCTCGGGCGGCGAGCAGCAACGGGTCAATATCGCGCGCGGCTTCGTGGTCGATTGGCCCTTGATGCTGCTGGACGAGCCGACGGCTTCCCTCGACGGGGCGAATGCCGCTATCGTCGCCGGCCTGATCGACGAGGCGCGGGCGAAGGGCACGGCCATGGTGGCGATCTGCCACGACCCGGCGATGCGGGCGCGGATCGCGACCCGGCTTCTGCCGATGACGCGGGTGGAGCAGGCGGCATGAGCGGCGAAATCATTCTGGCCAATGCGGCGGTAGTGACGCCGGAAGGCGTGATCGAACGGGGTTCCGTGGTGATCGCCGACGGCCATATCCGCGAGATCGGGGAGGGCGCCGCGGTGCCCCCCGGCGCAATCGATTGCGAGGGCGACTATCTCCTGCCCGGGCTGGTCGACCTCCACACCGACAATCTCGAAAAGCACATGATGCCGCGGGTCAAGGTGCCGTGGCCGGCGCCGGCCGCCGTCGTCGCCCACGACCGCCAGGTGCTGGCGGGTGGCATCACCACGGTGCTCGACAGTCTCGCGGTCGGCGATGTCTGGCCCGACGGCGACCGGGTGAAGACCTTCAACGCCGCGGTCGAAGCCTGGCGGGCCGGGCGCGCTGCCGGCGCCTTCAAGGCGCGCCATGCCCTGCATCTTCGCTGCGAGATCGGGCACGAGGGCGTGGTCGACCTGTTCAGCCCGCTGGCGGACGATCCGGACCTTCGCCTCGTTTCGGTGATGGACCACACGCCGGGCCAGCGCCAGTTCCTCGACGGCTCCAAATACCGCCAGCAATATCCCCAGCTCAGCGACGCCGAATTCGACGCCTTCGTCGAGCGCCGCCGCGCCATCCGCGACGCGACCGGTCCCGCCCATCGCGCCGCCATCATCGAAATGTCGAAGGCGCGCGGCATCCCGGTCGCCAGCCACGACGACCGCACGCCCGAAGAGGTTGCCGAAGCCCTGGCCCAGGGCATCACCCTGTCGGAATTTCCGACCAGCATCGAGGCCGCCAAGGCGGCGCATGACCAGGGTATGGCGGTGATCGCAGGCGCCCCCAACCTGGTGCGCGGCGGCTCGCACAGCGGCAATGTC
>JAYSCC010000291.1:0-4725 GCA_041915065.1 Zavarzinia sp. | reverse complement strand
GAGGGGAAGACGGGATGGGGGCGCGGACCAACTGAACCAAGGGGCAGCGCCTTAAGAGCCGCGGCATTCCCCGCAGCAAAATAGATGAATTTGTGAAATCAACGACTTGGAATGGTGGGCGCGACAGGGATTGAACCTGTGACCCCCGCCGTGTGAAGGCGATGCTCTCCCGCTGAGCTACGCGCCCATTCCGTCGAGGCGCGAATGTTTAGTGGCGCCGGCGGTGCCTGTCAAGCACCTGGGACAGAACATTCGGCAGTTCGGTGTAATGGTCGACCGTGGCGTCCGCTTCGAGCTGGATGGCAGGGATCGGCGTATAGCCGAAGGTGACCAGCACGACCGGCACGCCGGCATCGCGGGCGGCGTTGCGGTCGGTCGCACTGTCGCCCACCATGACCGTGCGGTCGAGGTCGCCCTCCAGCGCTTCCACGGTGGCGATCAGGTGGCGGCCGTCCGGCTTCTTCACCGTGAGACTGTCGCCACCCAGGATGGCCTGGCCGGGGAAGAAGACATCCAGTTCGAGGGCGACGATCAGTTGTTTCGCCAGCGCCTCCGGCTTGTTGGTGCAGACGCCGAGCTTGACGCCTCGGGCGCTCAGCCAGTTCAGGGTCGAGACGACGCCGGGAAAGACCACCGAACGGTCGGCGACATGGCCGGCGTAATGGTCGATGAAGCGGGTCATCAGGGCGTCGATCTCGCGCTCCGTCTTGGGCACCGCGTGGGCTTCCAGGCCGCGCTCGATCAGCTTGCGCGCGCCGTGGCCGACCATGTGGCGCACTTCCGCCTCGGGTATGGGGGCGAGGTCGATGAAGGCGAGGGTGGCGTTGAGGGCGCCGGTCAGGTCCGGCGCACTGTCGACCAGGGTGCCGTCCAGGTCGAAGATCACCGTGTCGGGCAGGGTCGCTGAAAAGGGCAGGATTTCGCAGGAAGTCATAGCGATTCCAATCTGCGGCGGGACGCAAGACTTTGCAATAAAAGGTGACTGTCGTCCCGGCGCCGGGCTGTGGCACCTTGTCGCTCGCGTTTCAACAGCCGATTCCCGCCGCCCATGTCCGATTCCGTCCCCCCGCCCGCCACTGCCGCCGTCATCCTGGCCGCGGGCAAGGGCACGCGCATGCGCTCGGACCTGCCCAAGGTGCTGCACCCGGTGGCCGGCCGGCCGATGATCCTCCATGTCGCCGCGGCGGCCCGCGCGATCGGGGCGGAACGCCTGGTCGCCGTGCTCTCGCCCGGGATCACGGGCGTCGCCGAGGCGCTGCCGGGCGCCGCGATCGCGGTGCAGGACCCGCCGCTGGGCACTGCCCATGCGGTCGCGGCCGCCCTGCCGGCGCTGGAGGGTTTCACGGGCGGCGTCCTGGTGCTGTTCGGTGATACCCCGCTGATCGAGGCGGAAACCCTGGCCCGGCTCCGTCGCGCCCTGGACACGCCCGGGGTGGCGGTCGCCGTGCTGGGCTTCCGGCCGGCTGATCCCGGCGCCTATGGCCGCCTGGTGCTGGACGACGACGGCCATTTGACGGCGATCGTCGAAGCCAAGGAGGCGAGCCCGGCGCAACTCGCCATCGGCCTCTGCAATGCCGGCGTGATGGCGATTGCGGGCGAGCATGTCGCCGGGCTGATCCGGGCGGTCGGCAACGACAATGCCAAGGGTGAATATTACCTGACCGACATCGTGGCGATCGCCCGGGCGCGCGGCCTCGACGCCGTCGTGGTCGAAGGGGCGGCGGACGAGGTGCTGGGCGTCAACAGCCGGGTCGAGCTGGCGGAGGCGGAGGCGATCCTCCAGGCCCGCCTGCGCCGCCGCCACATGGAAGCCGGCGTCACCTTCGAGGACCCGGCCTCTGTCCGCCTCACCTATGATACGGTGCTGGGCCGCGACGTCACGGTGGCGCCCCAAGTCGTGTTCGGCCCGGGGGTTGCGGTCGCCGACAAGGTGCGCATCCATGCCTTCAGCCATCTCGAAGGCGCGACCGTCGCGGAAGGCGCCATCATCGGGCCCTTCGCCCGGCTGCGCCCGGGCGCCCGCCTCGGTGCGGGCGCCCATGTCGGCAATTTCGTCGAACTGAAGAACACCGTGCTCGGTGAGGGCGCCAAGGCCAATCACCTGAGTTATCTTGGCGATGCCGAAATCGGGCCCGGCGCCAATATCGGCGCCGGCACCATCACCTGCAATTACGACGGTTACACAAAGGCCAAGACCGAGATCGGCGCGGGCGCCTTCATCGGCTCCAATTCGGCGCTGGTGGCGCCGGTCACGGTCGGTCAGGGCGCCATCGTCGGCGCCGGTTCGGTGGTGGTCGAGCCGGTCGCGGCCGACGCGCTTTATCTCGAACGGGCGAAGCCGGTGCAGAAGGCCGGCTGGGCCGCGCGCTTCCGCCAGGGCAAGCGCAAGGGTTAGATCGGAGCAAGTCCATGTGTGGCATCGTCGGTATCGTCGGCACGTCCGAAGTCGCGTCGCGCCTGGTCGACGGCCTGAGAAGGCTCGAATATCGGGGCTATGATTCGGCCGGCCTCGCCACTCTGGTCGACGGTGCGATCGAGCGCCGCCGGGCCGAGGGCAAGCTCAATCATCTGACCGAACTCCTGGAGCGGCAGCCGCTGCCCGGTATCACGGGGATCGGCCACACCCGCTGGGCCACCCACGGCGCGCCGACGACGGCCAACGCCCATCCCCATGCGACGAAATACGTTGCCGTCGTCCATAACGGCATCATCGAGAATTTCCGCGAGCTGAAGGACGAACTGGTCGCCCGCGGCCATGTCTTCGAGAGCGAGACGGATTCCGAAGTCGTCGCCCATCTGATCTCCGACGGGATCGAACGCGGCCTGGAGCCGCAGCCGGCGGTGGCCGAGGCGCTGCACCGGCTGCGCGGCGCCTTCGCCCTGGCGATCCTCTTCGCCCGCCACGACGGCTTGCTGATCGGCGCCCGGCGCGGCAGCCCGCTCGCCGTCGGCTTCGGCGAGGGCGAGATGTATCTGGGCTCCGACGCTCTCGCCCTGTCGAGTTGGACGCGCCGCGTGCTCTACCTCGAAGAGGGCGACTGGGTGGTGCTGAGCCGCGACGGCGCCCAGGTCTTCGACGCCCAGGACCATCCGGTCGAACGCTCGATCCGCACCGTCTCCCTGTCGCCCTCGATGATCGAGAAGGGCAACTATCGGCATTACATGCAGAAGGAGATCTTCGAGCAGCCGCAGGTGATCGGCGACGCGCTGGCGACCTATCTCGATCCCGCGACGCGAAGGCCGCGCCTGCCCCCCGGTGGGCCGGACTGGAACGCCGTGCAGCGCCTGACCATCGTCGCCTGTGGCACCTCGCATTACGCCGCCCTGATCGCCAAATATTGGTTCGAGCAGGTTGCCCGCCTCGCGGTCGAGGTCGACATCGCCTCCGAATTCCGCTACCGCGAGGCGCCTCTACCGGCGGGCGGTGCCGCCCTCTTCATCAGCCAGTCGGGCGAGACGGCGGATACGCTGGCCGCGCTTCGCTATGCCAAGGCGCACGGCCAGTTCATCATCGCCCTGGTCAACGTGCCCGAATCCTCGATGGCGCGGGAAGCCGATCTGGTGCTGCCCATCCTGGCCGGGCCGGAGATCGGCGTCGCCTCGACCAAGGCCTTCACCTGCCAGTTGACCGTGCTCATGTGCCTGGTCCTCGCGGTCGCCCGTTCGCGCGGCACGATCGATGCGGCCGAGGAAGCCCGGCTCTGCGCCGCCCTGTCGGAAGTGCCGGCGCGCGCCCTCGAAGTGCTGAACCACGACGACAAGATCCGCGAGATCGCCGAATGGCTGGCCCAGGCGCGCGACGTGCTCTATCTCGGCCGCGGCGCGAGTTTTCCCGTGGCGCTCGAAGGCGCTCTGAAGCTCAAGGAAATCTCCTATATCCATGCCGAAGGCTATGCGGCGGGCGAGTTGAAGCACGGGCCGATCGCCCTGATCGACGACCTCGTGCCCGTCATCGTGCTGGCCCCCCACGGGCCTCTGTTCGAAAAGACCGTATCCAATATGCAGGAGGTCCTGGCCCGCGGCGGCCGTGTCGTCCTGCTGTCCGACACCGCGGGGATCGAGACCGAGGGCAAGCACGCGGCCGAAATCATCGAGCTTCCGGTGGTCGATCCCTTCGTGACCCCGGTGCTCTATGCCATTCCGGTGCAACTCCTCGCCTATCACACGGCAGTCGCCAAGGGCACGGATGTCGATCAGCCGCGCAACCTGGCGAAGTCGGTGACCGTCGAATAGCGGCTCGTCCGATGGGCGACACCGAAGGTTTCGTCGCCGAAGGTCTCGCCGGTCGGCGGACGATCGTTGTCTCGGGCGCAAGTATTTTCTGCCTCGGCCCGCCTGAGTCGGCGAAGGCGGTCGTCGTCCTCGGTCGCGGCAACACCCGGCGGCCGTCGGCCTTCATCGATCAGGTGATTCTGGACTTGCGGGCCGCAGGCCATACCATCTTCTGGTACGAGAGTCGGCGGGTGCAGACGGCGAGATTGCTGGAAGAGCGCCTGAGCGCATGGTTCGGTGCGCCGCCGGGCGGGATCCTGCGGAAACCCTTGATGGGACTTGTTCTGCTGCTTTGTCATCCGAGCCGCTGGGACCATTTTCTCACCGTGTTTCGGCGCGGTCCCTTGGCGGAGGTGAGGGGCCTCCGCCGCTTCCTGCGCCGGCTTCGCGCCGGCCACATCGTCCTACTCGGGCATTCTGCGGGCGGCATCCTGGCGACTCGGGTGGCGGACG
>JAYSCC010000290.1:0-4731 GCA_041915065.1 Zavarzinia sp. | reverse complement strand
AACACCATCCTGCAACCGGTGACCAACCTGGTCGATGCCCTCGTCGATCCGCAGATCGGCGTGCTCTCGCCGCTGACCAAGCCGCTCGACTCGATCACCGATGTCGAGACCGGGGCGCTTGGCCCCGTGACAGACGTGGTCGACACGTTGGTGGGGCCGACCAACGGCCTGCTCGACCCGACCCTCGATGCCGTCAACGACCTGCTCTCGGGTAATACCCGCTCGACCACCGACGGCGGGTTGATCGACCTCGTGCAGGGCACGGTGGGCAATCTGCTGGACAATACTCCGCTCGCCTTCGTCGGCAATCTGGTGGATGCCCTGGTCGATCCCGACAGCGGGGCGCTCGCCGTCCTGACCGGGCCGCTGAACGGTCTGACGGACATCGATACCGGTGGCCTTGGCGCCGTGACCGAACTCGTCGATGCGCTGGCCGGGCCGGAGAAGGGCCTGCTCGATCCGACCCTCGATGCCGTTAACGACTTGCTCGGCGGTCCGAGTGCGGCGGCCGACAACGACGGGCTGATCGACGTGGTCGATGGTACGGTGGGCAATCTGCTGGACAATACCCCGCTCGCCTTCGTCGGCAATCTGGTGGGCGGCCTCGTCGATCCGCAGATCGGCGTGCTCTCGCCGCTGACCGCGCCGCTGAACGACATCACCCGGGGCCAGAGCGGCGTTCTCGGCCCGGTCACCACCCTGGTCGACAATCTGGTAGGGGCAGATCAGGGCGCGCTGGATCCAACCCTCGACGCGGTAAACGATCTGCTCAGCTTCTGAGCGAACGTCTCTTCGACCGTTTTCGTCGGCGGTCGAAGGGTGCCGGCCCTCGCGGCACCAGGGAAGGCAAGGACCGACAGCCCCTCGGTTCTTGCCTTCTCGCGTCAGTGCGATGCTTGGCCATGGCTTCCATCTTTCGAAAGCCCAGCTCGTGGGTCAATTCTTTCACGCCCGACTGTCCGACCCCAGGGGCCCACTCCAATACGGGGCCAATCTTCGATGCCGATTGACATCCAGCATCGCCTTGCGGCGATCCCGGGGCCGGGCGCCACCCACGTCACAGCCCGTACCAATTGCGCAGGCTGCGCACCCGATTGGCATTGATCGAGAAATAGAAAGCGATCTGCCCGTCAGAAAGGCCGAGATCGATCAGCGCCGCGAGGCTGCTGGGGGAAACGGGCCACCGGACACCCTGGAGGGGAGGCGTATCCGGCGGCACCGCAGCGAATTGATCGCGGGCAGTTGCCAGTTTCATTATTGTCATCGTCCTCTCCTTTCGGAAACCGCACTCGATCTAAAAAACGACCAAAAAATCACTCCGAGAAGACTCGATACGCCGTTGAACAGTCACTCGTGTCACCCAGGGGGCGGCCGGCGCGCCCACCGAGTTGGTAACGGCGACCCTTCGGGTGCTGCGATGATCCCGGTGCCGTCGGGTGTCCGGGTCTGGCTCTCGGTCGGGCGGACGGACATGCGTCGGGGCATGAACGGCCTGGCGCTTCAGGTCCAGGAGGCGCTCGGGCGTGATCCTCATGCCGGCGATCTCTTCGTGTTCCGGGGTGCCAGGGGCAACCTGGTCAAGGTTCTCTGGCACGATGGTTTAGGCATGTCGCTTTACGCCGAGCGGCTGGAGAAGGGCCGGTTCATCTGGCCGTCGCCAGCCGGTGGCGCGGTCGCAATCACGCCGGCGCAGTTGGGCTACATGCTCGAAGGGATCGACTGGCGCAATCCCCAGCACAGCTGGCGTCCGCAGAGCGCCGGTTGACTGCGACGGGGTGACTCACGGGCGTGAACCGGGGTTGCTCGGGCGGCGGGATGTGATCTTATTGATCCCATGGATGCCACGCCGAACGAGATCGAGGCCCTGCGGACCGCCCTGGCGGCGGCCGAGGCCCGGGCCTTGGCGGCAGAGGCAGTCGCGGCGGCGACACAGGCCAAGGTCTCCGGTGACCAAGCGCTGATCACCCACCTGAAGCTCGAGATCGAGAAGCTGCGCCGGCAGATCTATGGCCAGCGATCGGAACGCTCGGCGCGCCTGCTAGACCAGATGGAGTTGGTGCTCGAGGAGCTGGAGGCCTCGGCCAGCGAAGACGACCTCGCGGCTGAGATGGCTGCCGCCAAGGCGAGCGTGGTTGCCGGCCATGTCCGCCAGCGCCCGTCGCGCCAGCCCTTCCCCGAGCACCTGCCGCGCGAGCGGGTGGTCCTGCCGGTGCCGGCTTGCTGCCCCTGCTGCGGCGGCACCAGGCTCTCCAAGCTCGGGGAAGACATCACCGAGACCCTGGAGGTCATCCCCCGGCAGTGGAAGGTGATCCAGACCGTGCGGGAGAAGGTCTCGTGCCGGGACTGCGAGGCCATCGCTCAAGCGCCGGCGCCGTTCCATCCGACACCCCGCGGCTGGGCCGGGCCCAACCTGCTGGCGATGATCCTGTTCGAGAAGTTCGGCCAGCATCAGCCGCTGAATCGCCAGGCCGAGCGCTACGCCCGCGAAGGCGTGCCGCTGAGCCTCTCGACCCTGGCCGACCAGGTCGGCGCCTGCGCCGTTGCCTTGGCGCCGCTCTTTGCCCGTATCGAGGCCCACACCCTGGCCGCCGAGCGGCTGCACGGCGACGACACAACGGTGCCGGTGCTGGCCCGGGGCAAGACCGACATCGGGCGGCTCTGGACCTATGTCCGCGACGACCGCCCCTTCGGCGGGCTGGCACCGCCGGCCGCGGTGTTCCACTACTCGCACGATCGAACCGGCGAGCATCCCCAGCGGCACCTGTCGACCTATGCCGGCATTCTGCAGGCCGACGCCTATGGCGGCTACAACAAGCTCTACGAGGCAGGCCGCCAGCCAGAGCCTGTCACCGAAGCGGCTTGCTGGGCCCATTCGCGCCGGAAGTTCTTCGTCCTGGCCGATATCGCCGCCGGCGTCAGGAAACGGGCGCAGGGCAAGTCCGCGGTGATCTCGCCGCTGGCGCTCGAGGCCGTGCGGCGCATGGACGCGGTGTTCGCGATCGAGCGCGAGATCAACGGCCGCACGGCCGACGAGCGCAAGGCCGTCCGCCAGGATCTCAGCATGTCCCTGGTCGCCGATCTCGAAGCTTGGATGCGCGAGGAGCGCGCCCGGCTGTCCGGCGGCAACGACGTCGCCAAGGCCATGGACTACATGCTCAGGCGCTGGGCCGCGCTCACGCACTTCCTCGACGACGGCCGGATCTGTCTCACGAACAATGCCGCCGAGCGTGCCCTGCGCGGCATTGCCCTGGGCAGTGCGCGGCATTGCCCTGGGCAGACGGTCCTGGCTCTTCGCCGGCTCCGGCCGCGGCGGTGAGCGCGCCGCCGTCATGTACAGCCTGATCGTCACCGCCCGGATGAACGACGTCGACCCGCAGGCCTGGCTGGCCGACATCCTCGCCCGCATCGCGGAACATCCCGCGCACCGGCTCGACGAACTCCTGCCCTGGAACTGGAACATCGGCGGCCGCACCACCGACAGGAATGCCGCATGACGACCACGGCCATCGCCCGTCTCAAGATCACGCTCGACGACGTGAAGCCCGCGGTCATGCGGCGGATCGAGGTGCCGCTGGCCCTGCGGCTCGACCGCTTGCATCTTGTCCTGCAAGTGGCACTCGGTTGGACCGACAGTCATCTCTACGAGTTCCGCTTCCGGGACGTCGGCTTCGGCATTCCTGATCCGGACTGGGAGCACGACATCCTCGATGCCCGCAAGGCCACGCTCGAGGCTGTCATCGCAGATACCGGTGCCCGCAGCTTCAAATATCTATACGACTTCGGCGACGGCTGGGAACATACGGTCAAGGTCGAGAAGATCGCGCCGGCCACGCCCGATGTCGATTATCCTCTCCTGCTCGGCGCCAGCGGGCGCTGCCCGCCCAAAGATGTGGGGGGGCCGTGGGGATACCAGGAGTTCCTCGAAGCCCTGGCCGATCCTGACCATGAGCAGCATAACGACATGAACACCTGGGCCGGTGAGGACTACGACCCGGATTACCTCGCCCCGGCGGCGATACAGGACGAACTCCATCAACTCGCCCGGAAATGGACCCGCCGCAAGACCAAGGCGAGCTGACAGCCGGAAACGCAAGCCACGGCCCCCGCCGGATGGATACATACCAGCGGCACGATCAGATCGAGATCGAGCACTTCACCGGTTAAGAGACAAAGCACTGTCGGCGGTGCGGTACGCAGCCGCGGTATGGCCGGCCATGAAGGCTTCCGCCCGTTCGAGCGCCGCGAGGTCGAGCCCTGTATCCCAACCCTCTGCCGCCAGCCTGCGGGCGAGCGCCAGGGTCGAGACATTGCCCTTGGCGCCCGGGGCATAGGGACAGCCGCCCAGGCCGCCGATGGCGCTGTCGAAGGTGCGGATGCCGTAACCCAGGGCGACCGCGACATTGTCGAGGGCAAGGCCGCCCGTGTCGTGGAAATGGCCGGCCAGCAGCGACGGTGCGATCGAACGGGACAGGGACGCCAGCAGTAGCTCGACGGATTTGGGCGTGCCCCGGCCGATCGTATCGCCGAGCGAAACCTCATAGCAGCCCATGCCGAGCAGCGCCGCCGTGACCCGCTCGACCGCGGCCGGGGCGACCGGCCCGTCATAGGGGCATTCGACGATGCAGGAGACATAGCCGCGCAGCGGCACGCCGGCCGCCCAGGCCGCCTCCGCCACCGGGGCGAAACGTGCCAGGCTCTCGGCGATCGAGCAGTTGATGTTCTTCCGGCTGA
>JAYSCC010000289.1:0-4742 GCA_041915065.1 Zavarzinia sp. | reverse complement strand
GAAATGCTCGCCAAGCGCATGGGCTGGTCGATCTTCGGGGCGTGAAAGCAGAACGGCCGGGACTGGCCCGGCCGTTCGAGAGTGTTCGTGCTGCGTGGGCTCAGCCGCGGCGTTCGACCATCATCTGCTTGATGCCGGCGATCGCCTTGGCGGGGTTCAGGCCCTTGGGGCAGGTGTTGGCGCAGTTCATGATGGTGTGGCAGCGATAGAGGCGGAACGGGTCCTCGAGATTGTCGAGGCGCTCGCCGGCACCTTCGTCGCGGCTGTCCACCAGCCAGCGATAGGCCTGGAGCAGGATCGCCGGGCCGAGGTAGCGGTCGCCGTTCCACCAAGAGCTGGGGCAGGAGGTGGAGCAGCAGGCGCACAGGATGCATTCGTAGAGACCGTCGAGCTTCTCGCGCTCGCCCATCGACTGCAGGCGCTCGCGCGTCGGCGCCGGGGTCTCGGTCTGCATCCAGGGTTTGATCGAGGCGTATTGCGCATAGAAATGCGTGAGGTCGGGGACCAGATCCTTCACCACCGGCATATGCGGCAGCGGGTAGATCTTCACGTCGCCCTTCACGTCCTCGATCGCGCGGGTGCAGGCCAGCGTGTTGCCGCCGTCGATGTTCATCGCGCAGGAGCCGCACACGCCTTCACGGCACGAGCGCCGGAAGGTGAGCGAGGGATCGATCTCGTTCTTGATCTTGATCAGCGCGTCGAGAACCATCGGCCCGCACTGGTCCAGATCGACCTCGAAAGTATCGAGGCTGGGGTTCTGGCCCTTGTCCGGGTCGTAGCGATAGATCTTGAACGCCTTCACCCGCTTGGCGCCGGCCTTAGCCTTCACCGTCTTGCCGGTGCCGACCTTGGAGTTCTTGGGCAGTGCGAATTCGACCATTGGCCTTGCCTTTCTGTCCCGTCGCGATCAATACACGCGCGGACGCGGCGTGATGTATTCGATCTCGTCGGTGAGCGTATAGGTGTGCACCGGACGGTAATCGAGCGTAACCTGACCCTTCTCGTCGGCCCAGGCGAGCGTGTGCTTCATCCAGGTCTCGTCGTCGCGGTTCGGGAAGTCCTCGCGGGCGTGGGCGCCGCGGCTCTCCTGGCGGTTGGCGGCGCCGTGCATGGTGACCATGGCCTGGCGCAGCAGGTTGTCCAGCTCCAGGGTCTCCTGCAGGTCGGTGTTGTAGATCATGGAGCGGTCGGTCACGCCGACGTCATGCCACAGGTTCCACACTTCGCCGATCAGGGTCTTGCCTTCCTCCAGCACCTCGCCGGTGCGGAAGACGGCGCAGTTGTTCTGCATCACGCGCTGCATCTTGGCGCGGACCGCCGCCGTCGGGGTGGAACCCTTGGCCTTGCGCAGGCCGTCGAAACGGTGCAGCGCGAAGTCGGCCGAATCCTTGGCCAGGTCCTTCTGCGCTTCGCCCGGCTTCACGATCTCGGCGGCGCGGATGGCGGCCGCGCGGCCGAACACCACGAGATCGATCAGCGAGTTGGAGCCGAGACGGTTGGCGCCATGCACCGAGACGCAGGCCGCTTCGCCGATCGCCATCAGGCCGGGGATCACCGCATCCGGATTGCCGTCCTTCAGGGTGACCACTTCGCCGAAGTGGTTGGTCGGGATGCCGCCCATGTTGTAGTGCACGGTCGGGATCACGGGGATCGGCTGCTTGGTCACGTCGACGCCGGCGAAGATCTTGGCGCTCTCCGAGATGCCGGGCAGGCGCTCGTGCAGGATCTTCGGGTCGAGATGCTCGAGGTGCAGGTAGATGTGGTCCTTGTTAGGACCGACACCGCGGCCTTCGCGGATCTCGATCGTCATGGCGCGCGAAACGACGTCGCGGGACGCAAGGTCCTTGGCCGAAGGCGCATAGCGTTCCATGAAGCGCTCGCCCTCGGAATTGCGCACGATGCCGCCTTCGCCGCGCGCCCCTTCGGTGATCAGGCAGCCGGCGCCGTAGATGCCGGTCGGATGGAACTGCACGAATTCCATGTCCTGCAGCGCGTGGCCTGCGCGCAGCACCATGCCGCCGCCGTCGCCGGTGCAGGTATGGGCCGAAGTCGCCGAGAAATAGGCGCGGCCATAGCCGCCGGTCGCCAGCACCACGATCTTCGCCCGGAAGCGATGGATCGAGCCGTCTTCCAGGCACCAAGCGACCACGCCCCGGCACGCGCCGTCCTCCATGATCAGGTCGAGCACGAAATACTCGATGAAGAACTGGGCGTCGAAGCGCAAGGACTGCTGGTAGAGCGTGTGCAGGATGGCGTGGCCGGTACGGTCGGCCGCGGCGCAGGTGCGCTGGGCCTGGCCCTTGCCGTAATGGGTGGTCATGCCGCCGAAGGCGCGCTGGTAGATCTTGCCCTCGGGCGTGCGCGAGAAGGGCACGCCGTAGTGTTCGAGCTCGATCACCGCGGCCGGGGCTTCGCGGCACATGTATTCGATGGCGTCCTGGTCACCCAGCCAGTCCGACCCCTTGACGGTGTCGTACATGTGGAAGCGCCAGTCGTCCTCGCCCATGTTGCCGAGGGCGGCGGAAATGCCGCCCTGGGCGGCGACGGTGTGGGAGCGGGTCGGGAAGACCTTGGTGATGCAGGCGGTCTTCAGGCCGCGCTCGGCCATACCGAAGGTGGCGCGCAGGCCGGCGCCGCCGGCACCCACGACCACGACGTCGTAGGTATGGTCCGTGATGGGATAAGCCTGGGGCATGGGAATACTCAGATCGCGATTTTGAGGATCGAGAAGATGGCCGCAGCGCCAAGCACGACGGTCGCGAAATTGACCAGCATCTGAACCAGGATCTTGGTCGACTCGGCATGGACGTAGTCTTCGACCACGACCTGCACGCCGAGCTTCAGATGCCAGAAGCCGATGACTACGAAGAGGCCGAGCAGCACCGCCACCAGCGGCTGGCCGACCCAGGCCGCGAAAGCTTCGAGCGGCGCGCCGGCGAGCACGACGAGGCTGGCCACGAACCAGATGGTGAGGGGCACCAGGGCGATCGCGGTGACGCGCTGCAGCCACCAATGGTGGGTGCCGTCCTTGGCCGAGCCGAGGCCGCGAACGGCGCCCAGCGGCGAACGAAGGGAAGAACGGGGGGAAGCCATGTCTCGGTCCTCAGATCAGCGCCGCGATCCAGATGATCACGGTCAGGCCCACCGCACCCGCGGCGACGGCCAGCGACGCCTTATGCGCCAGGACCTTGTCGAAGCCCCAGCCGGCGTCCCAGAACAGGTGGCGGATGCCGTTCAGCAGGTGAAGCGACAGCGCCAGGGTGAAGCCGAACAGGATCAGCAGGCCGATGATCGAGCCGGCGAACCACTGGAAGTGGCCATAGGCTTCGGGGCCGCTGGCGGCGGCGACCAGCCACCAGGTCAGCATCAGGGTGCCGAGGCCGAGGCCGACACCGGTGATGCGGTGCAGGATCGACAGGACGGCGGTCAACGGCAGGCGGTAGACCTGGAGGTGTGGCGAAAGCGGACGCTCGACTTGAGCCATCGCTGGTCCTCATTCTCTTGAAGGTCGAACCCCCGCCCGACCTCGAACGCCCGTGAACCGGGCAGATGCGTTCGGGACATTGCGTCCCGCGCGCGGCCGATACTAAAGGCGGATCACCGCCAGTCAACGAAACCTAAGTCAAATCCAGACCCCCGGCCCGCGGTTCGTCCCGCGGGATGAGAGCCTTCAACAGGCACTAGCGCCGTGGGATGAGCGCCCAGTAATCGAAGTCCAGCACGACATTTTCTCCCGACTCGGGGAAATCGGCGGCCGGCAGGTTCTTGGTGGCGACCAGACGGATGCGCAAGGCGCCGACGTCACGGTGCCCCGGGATTTCCGCCTTGTCCTTGATCTCGGACCAGGCGAACAGCGTGTCACCGGCGAAGGTCGGGGCGGCGTGGCGCCCGCCGTTGATCGCCGAGACGAAGACCGCATTGCCGAGCCCGTTGAACGACAGGGCGCGGGCGAGCGAGATGACATGGCCGCCGTACATGAGGCGCCGGCCGAAACGGCCGTCCTTCTCGGTCCACTGGTTGAAGTGGACCCGCGCCGTGTTCTGGTAGAGGCGGGTCGCCATCATGTGTTCGGCTTCCTCGATCGTCATGCCGTCGACATGGTCGATCTTCTCGCCCACCGCGTAATCGTCCCAGAGATGGGCCGAGCCGGAGAGGGCAGTCGAGAAATGCGCGAAATTGAGGCCCCTCGGCACCACCAGGCTGGAGGGCTCGACCACCGGCGGCAGGTCGGGCACCACCGCGGCCGGCGCGGGCGAGGCCTTGTCGCGCTTCCGCACCATGACCCAGCGGCAGTAATCCAGCACCAGGTCGCCTTCGTCGTCACGGCCGACCGAGCGGACGTAGACGGTGCCGGTCTCCTTGTTGGAATTCTCCTTGAGGCCGATCACGGTCGAGACGGTCGACAGCGTGGCGCCCGGCGCCACCAGCTTGTGGAAGCGGCCCTGGGCATAGCCGAGATTGGCCACGGCATTGAGCGAGACGTCCGGCACCGTCTTGCCGAAGACGACATGGAAGGTCAGCAGGTCGTCGACCGGCGCACCCGAGAGCCCGATCGCGCGGGCGAAGGCGGCGGAGGACTGGGGCACGAAGCGGCTGCCGGTCAGCGCGCAATAGAGGGCGACATCGCCTTCGGTCACGGTGCGCGGCGTCGCGTGCACCATTTCCTGACCGACGGTGAAATCCTCGAAGAAGTTGCCTTTCGCGGTCTTGGTGGCGGCGGTCTTGCTGCTCATCGCCTCACC
>JAYSCC010000288.1:0-4759 GCA_041915065.1 Zavarzinia sp. | reverse complement strand
GATCGCCAAGACCCTGTCGCTCCGCCTGGGCGACGAGGTGGTGCTGGTGGTGGCGAGCGGCACCGCCCGTCTCGACAACAAGAAATGCAAGGCTGCCTTCGGGGTGAAGCCTCGGATGCTGGACATCGAGGAAGTCGCCACGTTGACCGGCCATCCGGTCGGCGGCGTCTGCCCCTTCGGCCTGGCGCAGCCGCTCCGCGTGTTGTGCGACAGCTCGCTGAAGGCTTACGACGTCGTCGTGCCCGCGGCCGGATCGACCAACAGCGCCCTCTTCATCACGCCCGACCGGCTCGCCGCGATCACCGGGGCGACCTGGGTCGACATCTGCCAGGATCCCGCCGCTTGAAGCGCGACAAGCGCAAGGTCGACGGCTGGGTGGTGCTGGACAAGCCCCTCGGCCTGACCTCGACCCAGGCGCTGGGCAAGATCCGCTACCATCTGAAGGCGGCCAAGGGCGGCCACGGCGGCACCTTGGACCCGCTGGCGACCGGCATCCTGCCGCTCGCCTTCGGCGAGGCGACCAAGGCCCTGCCCTTCGTGGTCGACGCCAGCAAATCCTATGAATTCACCGTCCGTTTCGGCCAGGAGACCACCACGCTCGATGCCGAAGGCGCCATCATGGCGACCAGCGATGCGCGTCCCGAGACGGCTGCGATCGAAGCCGTGCTGCCCCGCTTCCTCGGCACGATCGAGCAGGTGCCACCGGCCTTCTCCGCCATCAAGGTGGACGGCGAGCGGGCCTACGACCTGGCCCGGGCGGGCGAGACGGTCGAACTGGCCGCCCGCCCGGTCGAAATCCTGGGCCTTCGCCTGACCGAGCGGCCGGACGCGGAGCATGCCAGCTTCGCCGTCGATTGCGGCAAGGGCACCTATGTCCGCTCGCTCGCCCGCGACATCGCCCGGGCGCTCGGCACCGTCGGCCATGTCGTCGTGCTGCGCCGAACCCGGGTCGGCCCCTTCGGGCTCGACCGCGCGGTGACGATGGCGGAAGTCCAGAATCTTGTGGAAAACCACCCCGATTTGCTTCATACATCGCCCCCTGACGGCATTCTGCTGCCCGTCGTGACTGCGCTGGACGACATCCCGGCGCTAGCCGTGACGGCGGAAGAGGCCCTGGCCCTTCGACAGGGGCGGGCCATCGGAATGCCGGGCACCGTGCAGACGTGCGATCCGGATGCCGTTGTCCGCCTGATGGCGCCGACGGGTCTCGTCGCATTGGGAAGGCCAGCCAGCGATGTGTTGGGTGGCCAGACCATCCGCCCGGTGCGTGTCTTCAACATGTGATCGAGGAAGGACCCTCCGATGTCGATTTCGCCCGAGCGCAAGACCGCGCTGGTTCAGGAATACGCCACCCACGAAGGTGACACCGGTTCGCCGGAAGTTCAGGTCGCCGTTCTGTCCGAACGGATTTCCAACCTGACCGAGCACTTCAAGACCCACAAGAAGGACAACCACTCGCGTCGTGGCCTTCTGATGCTGGTGTCGCAGCGCCGCCGTCTGCTGGACTATCTGAAGTCCCGCGACACCCAGCGCTACACCACCCTCATCACCCGTCTCGGCCTGCGCAAGTGAGCCTTCGGGCGGACGTCCGTCGCGTCGCTCCGCCCTTCGGCAGTCAGGGGCTCGGCCGGTCACGCCTGCATCGTCGGGCGTGACCGTCGGGCCCTTTTCTCATTCCGGGGGGATGCCCGGAACGCCCCGCGCGGAAGGTCCGGCGCGGTCATCGGGCAGGCGGCAGGGGCCGCAGGCCCAGGGTCCCGGCGCAAGGGCGCTCGCGGCCCCGTAGGAAGGAAAGAGAAATGTTCACCATTCACCGCAAGGAACTGACCTGGGGCGGCCGCAAGCTGGTTCTCGAAACCGGCAAGATCGCGCGCCAGGCCGACGGCGCCGTGCTCGTCCAGTATGGCGACACCACCGTGCTGGTCACCGCCGTCGCCGCCAAGTCCGTGAAGCCCGGGGTCGACTTCTTCCCGCTCACGGTGAATTACCAGGAGAAGGCCTATGCCGCGGGCAAGATCCCCGGCGGCTTCTTCAAGCGCGAAGGCCGTCCGACCGAGAAGGAGACCCTGGTCTCCCGCCTGATCGACCGCCCGATCCGCCCGCTCTTCGTCGACGGCTTCCGGAACGAGACCCAGGTCATCGCCACCGTGCTGTGCCACGACCTCGAGAATGATCCCGATATTCCGGCCATGATCGGCGCCTCCGCGGCCCTGACGCTCTCGGGCGTGCCCTTCCTCGGCCCGATCGGCGCCGCCCGCGTCGGCTACGTCAACGGCGAATACGTCCTCAACCCGCAGCTCGACGAACTGCCGAACTCCGACCTCGACCTCGTGGTCGCCGGCACGGGCGAAGCGGTGCTGATGGTCGAATCCGAAGCCAAGCAGCTGACCGAAGAGGTCATGCTGGGCGCCGTGATGTTCGGCCACCGCGAGATGCAGCCGGTCATCCAGGCCATCATCGAGCTGGCCGAAGCCGCCGCCAAGGAGCCCTGGGCCCTGCCGGAGGAGGCGGACGAATCCGCCCTGGTCGCGCGCCTCAAGGAAGCCGTCGAAGCCGACCTCCGCGCCGCTTACGGCATCCGCGTGAAGCAGGCCCGCTACGACGCCGTCGGCACCGCCAAGAAGAAGGCGGTCGAGATCCTGACCTCCGAGGGCTTCGACGCCGCCCGCGTGATCGAGCAGTTCAAGAACCTCGAGTCCTTCATCGTCCGCAACGACATCCTGGACAACGGCACCCGCATCGACGGCCGCAACCTGGTCACCGTGCGGCCGATCGTGGCCGAGGTCGGCGTGCTGCCGCGCGCCCATGGTTCCGCCCTGTTCACCCGCGGCGAGACCCAGGCCCTGGTCGTGGCCACGCTCGGCACCGGCGACGACGAGCAGATGATCGATGCCCTCGAGGGCACCTATCACGAACACTTCATGCTGCACTACAACTTCCCGCCCTTCTCGGTCGGTGAGACGGGCCGCATGGGTGCCACCGGCCGGCGCGAGATCGGCCACGGCAAGCTCGCCTGGCGCGCCATCCACCCGGTGCTGCCGAGCAAGGAAGCCTTCCCCTATACGCTCCGCGTCGTCTCGGAAATCACCGAGTCGAACGGCTCGTCGTCGATGGCCACCGTCTGCGGCTCGTCCCTCGCCCTGATGGACGCCGCCGTGCCGCTGGCGACCCCGGTCGCCGGCATCGCCATGGGCCTGATCAAGGAAGGCGATCGCTTCGCCGTCCTCTCGGACATCCTGGGCGACGAGGATCACCTCGGCGACATGGACTTCAAGGTGGCCGGCTCCGAAACCGGCGTCACCTCGCTCCAGATGGACATCAAGATCACCGGTATCACCGAGGAGATCATGAAGGTGGCGCTGACCCAGGCCAAGGCCGGGCGCGTCCACATCCTGGGCGAGATGGCCAAGGCGCTGACCGGTGCCCGCACCGAAGTGAACGCCTTCGCGCCGCGCATCGAGACGATCAACATTCCGAAGGAAAAGATCCGCGAAGTGATCGGCACCGGCGGCAAGGTGATCCGCGAGATCGTCGAGAAGACCGGCGCCAAGATCGACATCCAGGACGACGGCACGATCAAGGTCGCCGCCTCGGATTCGTCGGCCATCGAAGCCGCGATCAAGTGGATCAACGGCATCGTCGCCGAAGCCAAGGTCGGCGAAGTCTATGACGGCAAGGTCGTCAAGGTGGTCGACTTCGGCGCCTTCGTGAACTTCATCGGCTCGAAGGACGGCCTCGTCCACATCTCGGAACTGGCGCCCAAGCGCGTCGCCAAGGTGACCGACGTGGTGAACGAGGGCGACGCCGTGAAGGTGAAGGTCCTCGGCATCGACGAACGCGGCAAGATCCGCCTGTCGATGAAGGTCGTCGACCAGCAGACCGGCGCCGAGATCGTCCCTGAGAAGAAGGACAAGGCCGAGGCCGATCAGCCCGTCTGATCCCCGGCAACGATCGAACGGAAGGGCGGCCCCGGGGTCGCCCTTTCTGCTTTCGGCCCGGCGGCGCTACCCTTGCTCTGCCAGCATCCGGCGATAGCGGAAGCGGACTCGGGCGAGGAAGAGGTCGGTGGCGCCGGCGATCACGGCGACGAAGGTGGCCGCGGCGGCAAGGGCCCCGATGGCAAGCGCATAGAGCGGCGGCACGTGCAGGCCCTCCTCCGCCGTCCGCCAGATCACGAAGGCGAGCGCCGGCAGATCCAGGACCGCCGCCACGGTGACCACCAGGAAGAAGAGCTCGAGGCCAAGGCCCTGGCCGGCGCCGAAGGCCGCAGTGAAGCGATATTCAGGCTCCAGCAGCGCCGCCGGCACGACCATCAGGGCTCGTAGCACGAAACGGAAAGCCAAGACGGCGCACAGCCCGATGAGCATGGCGGCGAGCGCGCCACTGCCGGTCGAGACACCGACCAGGGGAGCGCCGGCGAGACCCAGATAGAGCAGCACGAAGGACAGCAGGCGCGGCAGGGCGAAGCCGAGACTGGCCCGCAGGGACGCCGGCAGCCGGGCTTCCGCCAGAGGTTCGGCCGCGACGGTGCCGACCACGGTCGCCAGCAGGGGCATGACGAGGACGACACCGGCGAGTTCGATACCGATGCCCAGCAGACCGAAGATCAGCCCGTCGGCGCCCGGTCCTGGTTGCAGCGGCCGGATCGGCGATCCCATGGCCACCATCACCAGGAACGGCAGCATCAGCACCGAACCGAGAATGGCCGTCGCGGCCAAGCCGGCCGGCGAGACGACGGCACGAAGACCGGTCCTGACCG
>JAYSCC010000287.1:0-4760 GCA_041915065.1 Zavarzinia sp. | reverse complement strand
ATCACCGCCTGAAGGTGGCCGTCTATCCAATCGGCATCGACTGCGCGACGACCGCGGCCCAGTCCCGCGGCCGGCCCGGCGCCACCCAGCGGCTGAGCCGCAGCCTGGCCGGCCGGCGCATGATGGTGGCGGTCGACCGGCTCGACTATTCGAAGGGCCTGCTCCGCCGCTTCCAGGCCTTCGGGCGTTTCCTAGAGACCTACCCCGATCAACGGGGCGACGTGACCTTCCTGCAAATCGCGCCGACCAGCCGGGGTGACATCGAAACCTACCGCCGCATCCGCGAGGAATTGCAGGGCGAGGCCGGGCGCATCAACGGCCGCTTCGCCGATCTCGACTGGATTCCGCTCCGCTACCTCAACCGAAGCTTTCCACGCGCGGACCTGATGCCGATCTATCGGTCGGCCGACGTCGGCCTGGTCACGCCACTCCGGGACGGCATGAATCTGGTCGCCAAGGAATTCGTCGCCGCCCAGGCGCCGGAGGATCCGGGCGTCCTCGTGCTCTCGGAATTCGCCGGTGCGGCGGCGGAACTGGATGCCGCTCTCCAGGTCAATCCCTATGACGGCGGCGCCATGGCGCGGGCCATGGCCGATGCCCTGGCCATGCCGCTGGGCGAGCGACGGCAACGCCACCGCACCATGATGGACGTCCTCGAACGAAACGACATCGGTGCCTGGTACACCCGCTTCCTGCATGATCTCGCCACGACGAGGGCGGCATGAGCCCCGGCGCCGGCCTGGCCGAGGCGATCGGCGCCCTCTCGCCCCTGGTGCCGGACTGGCTCGGCGCACTGATCGTGCTCGCCGCCGCCGTCGCCTTGGCCCTCGGCGCCCACGCCCTGCTGCGCCGGCTGCTCCGCCGGATGGCGCGGCAGGAACAGCCGTTCCTGCGCTCCCTGCTGACGCGGATCGACCGGCCGGCCCGCTTCGCCTTGATCGTCGGCGCTGTCGCCCTGGTCTCCGGCGATCTCGCCCTGCCCGAGACCTTGGCGGAGATCCTGGGCCGGGCATTGGCGATCTGTTTTGTTGTCCTGGTCGGCTGGGCCGCCATGGTGGCCCTGCACATCGCGGGCGACCTGCATCTCCGCCGCTTCCGGATCGACATCGAAGACAATCTCCTGGCCCGCAAGCACACCACGCAGGTGCGCCTGCTGCTCCGCGCCATGGATACGGTGATCGTTCTGCTCACCCTTTCCGCCGCCCTGATGACGTCCGAAACCGTGCGCCAATATGGCGTCAGCCTGTTCGCCTCGGCGGGCGTCGCGGGGATCGTCGCCGGTTTCGCCGCACGGCCCGTGCTGGCCAATTTCTTCGCCGGCCTTCAGATGGCCCTGACCCAGCCGATCCGGGTCGACGACGCCGTGGTGATCGAGGGCGAATGGGGCTGGATCGAGGACATCACCTCGACCTATGTCGTGGTCAAGCTGTGGGACTGGCGCCGCCTCGTCGTGCCGCTGACCTGGTTCATGGAGAACCCGTTCCAGAACTGGACGCGGGAGAGCGCCAATATCATCGGCAGCGTCTTCCTTCATGTCGACTATTCGGCCCCGATCGAGGCGATCCGCACCAAGCTCGATGAAATCGCCCGCGCCTCGCCGCTCTGGGACGGCAAGGTCGTCGTGCTTCAGGTGACCGATGCGACCCGGACCACGGTCGAACTGCGTGCCCTCGTTTCGGCGGCGACCTCGCCCCGGGCCTGGGACCTGCGCTGTGAGGTGCGCGAGAAACTGCTCGCCTTCCTCAATACGGAATACCCGCAATGTCTGCCGCGCCTGCGTCTTGAAGAACGCCGATCCGCACCCGACGTGACGTAGATCAATGCCACATCCGCGCAGAAATGCGTGGATCAGTTAAAGCGTTCAGGAGGTTGCCATGTTGAATTTGCCGACCGGTTGGCTCGAAGGGACTGCGTGGTGGGTGCATATGGAGCAGGCGGTCGCCGCCGGCCTCGTTGCCATGCTGTCCGTGATGGCGTTCCGTGCCTTGCAACGTCAGGGCTTCTTCCATGCGAAGGCCCGCCGCCACCAGCACCACCACTGAGCTTCAGCGCGGCCTGAGGCAGATCATGGTGCCGAGGAAGCTCGCGACTTCGGCACCCTTGCCCGCCGCGTCATAGGCCGTCACCCGCGCCTCGACGGTCGAGAGCGTGCGGCCCGAGCGGATCACCTTGGCATCGGCGACGAAACGCTGGCCCGCCGCGGGCGCCATCAGGTTGATCTTGAATTCGACCGACATCACGTTGGCATCGTCAGGCATCAGGGTGAGCGCCGCAAAACCGGCCGCCGTGTCGGCCAGGCTGGTCGTCACCCCCGCATGCAGGACGCCGTTCTGCTGGGTCAGACCCTGGTCGAAGGGCAGTTCCACGACAACCCGCCCGGGCTCCGCTACGGTCAGCACCATGCCGATTCCGCGGGCGAAAGTCTGGCGGTCGAAGCTCTCCGCGATACGCTGGAAGAGCGGATCTGTCTCACGCAACGGCAACATGGCCAAAGCGTAACAGCGAGTCATGCCGCAGCGCAACATGACATAGGGCGATTCATGCTTGCCAGGGAGGCCGGCCGTCCCCTATGTCACGGGCAAACCGGCGAACCTTCAGGCGACGCATCATGATCCCCCGTTACACCCGCGCAAAGATGGCCGACCTCTGGACCCCCGAGGCGCGCTTCCGCATCTGGTTCGAGATCGAGGCCCATGCCGCCGATGCCATGGTCTCCCTCGGCATCGTGCCGGCCGAAGCGGCCAAGGCGATCTGGGAACGGGGCGCCTTCGACGTCGAGCGGATCGACGAGATCGAGCGCGAGGTGAAGCACGACGTCATCGCCTTCCTGACCTCGGTCGCCGAACATGTCGGGCCGGAAGCCCGCTTCATGCACCAGGGCATGACCTCGTCCGACGTGCTCGACACCTGTCTCGCCGTCCAGCTCTCCCGCGCAGCGGACATCCTGATCGACGATATGGACGGCCTGCTCAAGGTGATCGAGCGCCGCGCCTTCGAGCACAAGAACACGGTCTGCATCGGGCGGAGCCACGGCATCCATGCCGAGCCGACCACCTTCGGCCTGAAGATGGCCCAGGCCTACGCCGAATTCGCCCGCGGCCGCGAGCGCCTGGTCGCCGCCCGGAAAGAGATCGCGACCTGCGCCATTTCAGGCGCCATCGGCACTTTCGCCAATGTCGATCCCTCGGTCGAAGAATATGTCGCCGCCAAGATGGGCCTCGAGATCGAGCCGGTCTCGACCCAGGTCATCCCGCGCGACCGCCATGCCGCCTTCTTCGCGGCCCTGGCCGTGGTCGCCTCCTCGATCGAGCGCCTGGCAGTCGAAGTCCGCCACCTGCAGCGGACCGAAGTGCTGGAAGCCGAGGAAGCCTTCACCAAGGGGCAGAAGGGTTCCTCCGCCATGCCGCACAAGCGGAACCCGGTGCTCTCGGAAAACCTGACCGGCCTCGCCCGCCTGGTCCGCTCTGCCGTCGTGCCGGCGATGGAAAATGTCGCCCTCTGGCACGAGCGGGACATTTCCCATTCCTCGGTCGAGCGCGGCATCGGGCCGGATGCCACCGTGCATCTCGATTTCGCCCTGGCGCGCCTGACCTCGCTCATGGACGGTCTCGTGGTCTATCCCGAGAACATGAAGAAGAACCTGGACCGGCTCGGCGGCGTCGTCCATTCGCAGCGCGTCCTGCTGGCCCTGACCCAGAAGGGCGTCTCCCGCGAAGACTCCTATCGGATCGTCCAGGAGAACGCGATGAAGGTCTGGCGCGGCGAAGGCGCCTTCCTCGACTTCCTGAAGGCCGATCCCAAGGTGACCGCCGCCCTCTCCGACGCCGAGTTGGAGAGCCTGTTCGACCTCGGCTATCACACAAAGCACGTCGACACGATCTTCAAGCGCGTCTTTGGCCGCGCTTGAGTCTTGGTGCTGGCCGGCAGAGGCCGGCCGGGCGCGTCTTTGGCCGCGCTTGAGTCTTGGTGCTGGCCGGCAAAGGCCGGCCAAGCGCGTCTTCGGCTACACTCAGGGGGCGTTCGCCGGCCTGCGTCCAGTGAGCGCCGCCAGCAGCGGCTCGACCAGGGCGAGGCGGGTTTCGGCCGCCACCGCCCGGTCGCGCATCGCCGCCAGTGCCGACTCCGTCCGTTCCAGTTCAGCCCTCAAATCCGCCACCTGATCGCCCAAACGCTCGGCGCGCAGCTTGGCTTTCAGGGCGTCTGTCTTCGCCCGGTCGGCCCGGTCGAGCGCCGCTTCCTCCCGCGCTTTCACCTCGGCGAGATCGCCTTCCGCCAGACCGAGCGCCAGTTCGGCCCGGACCCGTGCCGGGTCCGGCGGCCCCGGCAATTCCCCCGCCTTCCAGGCCCGGACATGGCGCAGCACCGTCGCCATGCTGCCGCGGCCGAGGCGGGCGCGCACGGCCCGGACGGTCACGGCCCCGGCACCACCGACGCGCTGCAGGGCGGTGCAGGCGGTGGCGACATCCTGGTAGGAGAGACGGCTTTCTCGTTCCATAACGTTATGTAACATGATCGCGGCACAAGCGCCACTTCTGGGGGCGCCATGGGCACGCTATGCTGCCGCCGAATCGCTTGGGGCGAATTTCGATAGGGTTTCGTCATGCTACGTCGCCTGGGGCCGCCGGCCGCCGCCACCGCTCTCGCCCTGATCCTGACCGCGCTGCCCGCCTGGGCCGAAGACTCAGCCCCTGCCGATGCGCCCGCCGCCGACACCCCGGCGGCCGAGGCGCCTGAGGTGGCACCGCCGCTTCCCGCCCCCC
>JAYSCC010000286.1:0-4776 GCA_041915065.1 Zavarzinia sp. | reverse complement strand
ATCGACGCGCTCCAGCGCGACTACCGCGTGGTGCCGGCCGGGCCGACCACGCTGGCCGCCTTGCTGAACAGCCTGCAGATGGGCTTCCGCACCCTGGCGATCGAAAAGCGCTCGTCCGAAGTCTGGCTGCTGCTCGGCGCGGTGAAGACCGAATTCGCCCGCTACGGCGAAGTCCTGGACAAGGTCCAGCGCAAGCTCGTCGAGGCGAGCCAGCAGATCGACAAGGTGGCGGTCCGGAAGCGCGCGATCGACCGCCAGCTCCGCCAGGTGCAGAGCCTCGACCCCGCAGCGGCGGCGCAATTGATCGAGGCGGAAGAGCCCGCCCCCGCCCTGGACGAGGATTGAGCATGGGCCGCATCATCGTCATCGCCGCCCTGGTCACCATCGGCGTCATCGTCTCGGCCTGGATCGGCAGCCTGACGGAGAAAGTCCGCCGCCGCCTGAATCCGCCGTCGTCGGCACCCGGCCTGCCGGCCCCGGCGACGGCCCGCAACCGCTGGCGCGACGTGGCGATCGGCCTCGCCATCCTGCTCGCGATCGTGGTGATCGGCCTGCTGATCCGGCCGCCTACGACTTGAGCTTGCCGCCCTTGGGCGCCGGCCCGCCGGCATGGGTCGGCTCGAAGGCCGGGGGATCGCTGGCGGGGAAGGATTCGATGCCCGCCTCGTCGATCGGGTCTTTCGCGGCATCGGGCGCCTTTCGCGGTGCCGCCTTGTCCTTGTCTTTCCGTCCGGACATCGCTCTTCTCCATGGGTTGATGCATTGTTCATGTGGGGGTGTTCGCCATGGTCGCCAAGTCGCCGCAGCCGGAACAGCCGAAAGAAGCGGTCAAACGCTATGCCGCCGATCTCCAGGGCGAGATCGACAGCGCCAGCCTCTACCGTTCCCTGGCCGATGCCGAGGGCGATCCGAAAACGGCGGAGATCTACCGCAAGCTCGCTGCGATCGAAGACGCCCATGCCGATTTCTGGCGCCAGAACCTGGAAAAGGTGGGCGCCCGCGTGCGGGAGCCGAAACCGGGCTGGCGCTCCCGCGCCCTCGGCTATCTGGCCAAGCGCTTCGGGCCCGGCTTCGTGCTGCCCACCATCAACGGCCTCGAAGGGGCCGACAGTGCGGCCTATGACAGCCAGCCGGAAGCGGTCGCCCAGGGCCTGCCGGCGGCCGAACGTTCCCATGCGGAGACCCTGAAGGCGCTGGCCGGCGACAAGGGCCTGAAGGGCAGTGCCATCGCCAGCCTCGAAGGCCGCCACCGCGCCATGGGCGGCAATGCGCTGCGTGCCGCCGTGCTCGGCGCCAACGACGGCTTGGTGTCCAACCTGAGCCTGGTCATGGGTGTCGCCGGGGCCGAGGCGGCGGGGCAGACGATCCTGCTGACCGGCCTCGCCGGCCTGGTCGCCGGGGCCTGTTCCATGGCCATGGGCGAATGGCTCTCGGTCAACAGCGCCCGCGAATTGGCCCAGCACCATATCGCCGGCGAGGCCGACGAGCTGAACCAGGTGCCGGAGGAAGAGGTCGAGGAACTGGTGCTGATCTACCAGGCGCGCGGCCTCGAAGAAGCCCAGGCCCGCGCCCTGGCGAGCCGCCTGATGGCCGACAAGGACAATGCCCTGGATACGCTGGTGCGCGAGGAACTGGGCATCGATCCCGAATCCCTCGGCGGCTCGGCCTGGGCGGCGGCGGGCTGGTCCTTCCTCCTCTTCGCGGCGGGCGCCATCGTGCCGGTGGCACCCTTCTTCTTCCTGCCCGACCAGATCGCGGTGCCGGCCTCGATCGGGGCGAGCGCTTTGGCGCTGGCCGGCATCGGCACGGCGACCGCGCTGTTCACCGGGCGTTCGGTGCTGTTCTCCGCCTTCCGCCAGCTCGCCATCGGGCTTGCCGCGGCTGGCGTCACCTTCGCGGTCGGCCGCCTCGCCGGGGTCAGCCTGGCCGGCTGAAGCGGCCGTCTTCGTCCAAAGTAGGGGGGGCGATTCGTCGCAGGCGCGCCTAGACTCACGGCCCCAGCAAGAGAGCAGCAATGCCCCGAGGGAGAGGAAACACCCATGCTGATCGCCCTTTGCCGGGCTGTGGACCGCGTCAATGAGGTGATCGGCCGGATTTCGGCCTGGGCCATCGTCGCGGCGATCCTGGTTTCCGCCATCAATGCGATCGTGCGCAAGGTCCTCGGCACGTCGTCCAATGCCTGGCTGGAACTGCAATGGTATCTGTTCGGCGCCACCTTCATGCTGGCCGCCGCCTGGACCCTGAAGAACAACGAACACATCAGGATCGACATCGTCTCCAACCGCCTGTCCAAGCGGACTCGGGATTGGATCGACGTCTTCGGCCATGTCTTCTTCCTGATCCCCTTCGCCGGGCTGCTGACCTGGCTGAGCCTGCCTTGGGCGCTCGCCTCCTTCCATTCGGGCGAAATGTCGAGCAGCGCGGGCGGCCTCGTCCTCTGGCCGGCCAAGGCGCTGATCGCGGCGGGCTTCGTGCTCCTGCTCCTGCAGTCGCTGAGCGAACTCGCCAAGCGCCTGCTGATCCTCGCCGGCCGGATGGAGGACCGCGCAAGAGGCGGCCATCACACCGCGGCCGAGGTCGAGGCGGAACGCCTGCTGGCGCAGGGCGCCCCGGGGGAAGAGCGCTGATGGCGGCCCCGCTTCGTCCGGCGGAGGGCCCCCATGGCTGAACTTCTGGCGCAGAACCTGGCGCCCATCATGTTCGCCTCGCTGATCGCCTTCCTGCTGCTCGGCTATCCGGTAGCCTTTTCGCTGGCGGCCAACGGGCTCGTGTTCTTCGCCCTCGCGGTCGAGCTGGCGCCCCACGCGCCGGAAACCATCACGCTGTCCTGGCCCCTGCTCCAGGCCCTGCCCGACCGGGTGTTCAACACCATGTCGAACGAGGTCCTGCTGGCGGTTCCCTTCTTCACCTTCATGGGCCTGATCCTGGAACGATCGGGCATGGCGGAAGACCTGCTCGATACCATCGGCCAGTTGTTCGGCACGATCCGGGGCGGTCTCGCCTATGCCGTGATCTTCGTCGGCGCCTTGCTCGCGGCGACCACCGGCGTGGTCGCCGCCTCGGTCATCTCGATGGGGCTCATCTCGCTCCCCATCATGCTGCGCTACGGCTACGACCGGCGGGTCGCGGCCGGTGTCATCGCCGCTTCGGGCACGCTCGCCCAGATCATTCCGCCCTCTCTCGTGCTCATCGTGATGGCGGACCAGCTCGGCCGCTCGGTCGGCGACATGTATGAGGGCGCCTTCCTGCCCGGCGTCATCCTGGCCGGCGCCTATGCCGGCTATGTTCTCCTGGTCAGCCTGGTCTCGGGCAAATCGGCGCCCGGCCTGCCGGCGGAAGCGATCGGCCACCGCGAGCATTCGGGCGCCCGCGGGGTCTGGCAGCTCGGCGTGCTGATCGCCTTTTCCGCCGCCGTCGCCTACCGCGCCATGCACGAGGCGGAGGTGAAGGCCGGGGCCGATTTCGTCATCCTCAGTATCTGCGTCTCGACCGTGGTCGCCCTGATCTGCGCCTTGCTGAACCGCTTCCTGGGCGCGCGGCGAATCCTGGGCGCTTGGCTGGTGGCGGCGGGCGCGGTCGCGCTTCACCTCTACTGGCGGCAGCAGGGCGAGGGTACGGCGACCGTGCTGTCCGAACTGGTCGCGGCCGGCGCGCTCTATGCCCTGGTCGCCGCCGGGATCGAGCGGACAACCGGCTTTCGCCTGGTCTCGCGGATGGCGGAACAGGTCACCTTCGTCATGGTGCCGCCGCTCCTGCTCATTTTCCTGGTCCTCGGCACGATCTTCATCGGCGTCGCGACGCCGACCGAGGGCGGCGCCATGGGGGCCTTCGGCGCCGTGCTGCTGGCCGGGGGCAAGCGCCTGGCCGACGGCAATCCGAACCGGCTCAACCGGACGATCGTGGTGCAGGCGACGCTATCGACGGCGAAACTCTCGTCCTTCGTGATGTTCATCCTGATCGGCTCGCGCGTCTTCTCGCTCACCTTCTACGGCGTCAACGGCCATCTCTGGGTCGAGCATCTGCTGACCTCGCTGCCGGGGGGCGAGGTCGGCTTCCTGGTGGTCGTCAACCTGCTGGTCTTCTTCCTCGCCTTCTTCCTCGATTATTTCGAGCTGGCCTTCATCATCGTGCCGCTGCTGGCCCCGGTGGCCAATGCCCTCGGCATCGACCTGATCTGGTTCGGGGTCATGCTGGCGATCAACATGCAAACCTCCTTCATGCATCCGCCCTTCGGCTTCGCGCTGTTCTTCCTGCGCTCGGTCGCGCCGCGTGATGCCTATGCCGACCGTATCACCGGGCGGCGCATGGAACCCGTGACGTCCGGGCAGATCTATTGGGGCGCCGTGCCCTTCGTGCTGATCCAGCTCGCCATGGTGGCGGTGGTGATCGCCTTCCCGGGCCTGGTCACCCATTACAAGGCTTCGGCCAAGACGGTCGATCCCGCCGCGGTGCAGAGCACCTTCGACCAGTTGCAGATTCCGGGCGGCGAGGACGACAACGGCCTGCCCGGCCTGACGGGGCTCGGCAAATGACCGGCCCCGCGACAACGAAAACAGGAGGAAACAGATGAAACGTCGCGAATTCCTGACCGCCGCGGCCGCCGCCACGGCTGCCGCCGGCACCGTGGCCGCCCCAGCGATCGCCCAAACTGCGCCCGAAGTGAAATGGCGCCTGACCTCGGGCTTCCCGAAGTCGCTCGACACGATCTACGGCGCCGCCGAAGTCTTCGCCAAATATGTCTCGGACGCGACCGACGGCAAATTCCAGATCCAGGTC
>JAYSCC010000285.1:0-4795 GCA_041915065.1 Zavarzinia sp. | reverse complement strand
AGCGCGGTCTCTATGTTCCGGCGCCGATCGCGCTGGAGGGCTTCTGGGTCGTGCCGGTGGCCCTCATCATCGGCATCGTCGCAGCGATGGTGATCTCCAGATGGGCGCATCGCCGGCTCGATGCGACGGGCAAGCAATTCCCGGCCTTCTGGGCCGGCCTCGGTGCCATCGTCGGCCTGCCGCTGCTGGCGGCGGCGGCGGCCGGCTTCCCGCTCACTTTCGACTATCCGGCGCTCCAAGGCTTCAACTTCAAGGGCGGCCTGGTCATGATCCCCGAGTTCATGGCCGTGCTCTTCGCCATCTCGCTCTACACCGGGGCCTTCATCTCGGAAGTGGTGCGCTCCGGCATCATGGCGGTGTCCAAGGGCCAGTCGGAGGCTGCTGCGGCTCTCGGGCTCCGGCGGGGGCTGGCGCTTCGCCTGGTGATCATTCCACAGGCGATGCGGGTGATCATTCCGCCGCTGACCAGCCAATATCTGAACCTTTTGAAGAATTCCTCGCTCGGTGCCGCCGTCGGCTATCCCGAACTGGTCGCCGTGGTGGCCGGCACGGTGCTGAACCAGACCGGCCAGGCGATCGAGGTGATCGCTCTCACCATGGGCGTCTACCTGACCTTCAGCCTGATCATTTCCTTCCTGATGAACATGTACAACGCGCTCAAGGCGCTCGTGGAACGCTGAGGGGAGGCCAGAGATGTCGACGACCGAATCCGGTGATTTCGTCTTCACCCCGACGCCGCCCCAACCGCCGCCGGCCAATACGGTCGGCGTGGTCGGCTGGCTGCGCAGCAATCTGTTCAAGGGCTGGCTCAACACCGCGCTCACCATCTTCGCGGTTTTCATCCTCTACGAGACGATCCCGCCTCTGATCGAATGGGCCTTCGTCAACGCCACCTTCTCCGGCAGCTCGCGCGACGCCTGCGCCAATACCACCGGCGCCTGCTGGACCTTCATCTCGGTCCGCTTCTATCAGATCCTGTTCGGCTTCTATCCCGAAGGCGAGCAATGGCGGCCGGTCCTGGTCTTCGCCGTCGGCTTCGCTGCGCTGATCTCGACCGCCTTCCGCTCGCCGGCCCGGCGCTGGACCGTGCTCTTCCTGCTCACCGCCTATCCGGTGCTGGCCTTCATCTTCCTCACCGGCGGCTTCCTGGGCCTGGAGGAGGTCGAGACCTCGAAATGGGGCGGGCTCACGGTGACCCTGGTGGTCTCGGTCACCGGCATCGTCGCTTCCTTCCCGATCGGTATCCTGCTGGCAATCGGGCGGCGCTCGAACATGCCGGTGGCGCGGTCGGCTTCGGTCGTCTTTATCGAGGTGGTCCGCGGCGTGCCGCTGATCTCGGTCCTCTTCATGGCCTCGGTCATGCTGCCGCTGTTCCTGCCGGAAGGGGTCAACTTCAACAAGCTGCTGCGCGCCCTCGTCGGCGTCACCCTGTTCACCGCGGCCTATATGGCGGAAGTGGTGCGCGCCGGCCTGCAGGCGATCCCCAAGGGGCAATACGAGGGGGCCAAGGCGCTCGGTCTGTCCTATTGGCAGATGATGCGCATGATCATCCTGCCTCAGGCCCTGAAGCTGGTGATCCCCTCGATCGTGAACAGCTTCATCTCGCTCTTCAAGGATACCACGCTGGTCTACATCGTCGGCCTGTTCGACGTCCTCGAGGTGATCCGCGTCGCCACCAAGGACGCCAATTGGATCGGTCTCGAGAAGGAAGGCTATGTCTTCGCGGCCCTGGTGTTCTGGGTCTTCTGTTTCACCATGTCCCGTGTCTCGCTCATGATCGAGCGCCGTCTCGACACCGGCCATCGCAAGTGACGGAGTAGGAAGCAATGACCAGTCCCATCCCCGCTGTTTCCGACAAAGTCGCTATCGTCCTGGACAATGTGAACAAGTGGTACGGCGAGTTCCACGTGCTGCGGAACGTGAACCTGACCGTCCACAAGGGCGAACGCATCGTCATCTGCGGGCCGTCCGGTTCCGGCAAGTCGACCATGATCCGTTGTATCAACCGCCTGGAAGAGCACCAGAAGGGCAAGATCGTCGTCGACGGCATCGAACTCACCAATGATCTCAAGCGGATCGACGACATCCGCCGTGAGGTCGGCATGGTGTTCCAGCACTTCAACCTGTTCCCGCATCTGACCGTGCTGCAGAACTGCACGCTGGCCCCGATCTATGTCCGCGGCATGCCCAAGAAGGACGCGGAAGAGATCGCGATGAAATACCTGAAGCGGGTGCGCATCCCCGAGCAGGCGAACAAGTTCCCCGGCCAGCTCTCGGGCGGGCAGCAGCAGCGCGTGGCGATCGCCCGCTCGCTGTGCATGAGCCCCAAGATCATGCTGTTCGACGAACCGACCTCGGCGCTCGATCCGGAGATGGTGAAGGAAGTGCTCGACACCATGGTCTCCCTCGCGGAAGAGGGTATGACCATGCTCTGCGTCACCCATGAGATGGGCTTCGCCCGCCAGGTCGCCAACCGGGTGATCTTCATGGATAGGGGCGAGATCGTCGAACAGAACGAGCCGAACGAATTCTTCGCCAATCCGCGGAGCGACCGGACCAAGCTGTTCCTGTCCCAGATCCTGCACTGAGCCAGATCCTGTACTGAGGCGCTCGGCGCCTCAGCCCGGCTGGTTGGCGGAGAGCCGCGCCGCGACTTCCTCGACCGGGATGGCGCGGCCGAAGAAGAAGCCCTGGCCCACGGTGCAGCCGAGCAGCACCAGGGCCCGGCGCTGTTCCGAGGTTTCGATCCCCTCGGCGACACATTCGACCCCCAGCGTCTTGGCCATGGTCAAGACGATGGCGGCCAGGCTGTTCTTGGCCCCCCGGACGCTGAGCTGGCGCACGAAGCTGCGGTCGATCTTCAGGACGTCGATGGGCAGGCGATCGAACTGCCCGAGCGAGGAATAGCCGGTACCGAAATCGTCGAGCGCGATCCGGTAGCCGGCGGCCTTCAGGGCCCGGACTTGGTCGAGCGCGGTTCCCGATTCCTGCATCGCGATGCTCTCGGTCACCTCGAACTCCAGTGTCTTCGGTCCGAGGCCGACGCTGCGCGCCAGTTCGATGACGTGGCCGGCGAAGCCTGGGTTGTTGAGGTCGACCATCGACAGGTTGACGGCGATCGGCACCCGATGTGAGACGCCGCGGGTCATCCGTGTCTGGCCCAGGGTGCGGATCACGAAATCGGTCAAGGCCATGATCTGGCCTGACGCTTCGGCGATCGGGATGAATTCGTCGGGCAGGACGACTTGGCCGCCGATCGACCAGCGCAGTAACGCCTCCGCCCCGACGATGGTGCCCGACATCAGATTGACCTTCGGCTGCAGATGGACCGAAAGCCCTTCCTCGCCCGCCAGCGCTTGGGACAGGGCGAGTTCCAGATAGACCCACCGCTGTTCCTGCGCGCGCATCGCGGCATCATAGAACAGGCATCGCCCCTCGTGCCGGCGGCGGACGTGGAGCAGGGCGGAGATCACCCGGCGCAGGATCGCCTGTGGCTCGTCGCCGAGGTCGAGAAGATCGGCCGCAACACCGGTGATGCTGGGTTTGAACTGCACGCCGCCGACGTCACACAGTGCGGTGGCGGCGTCGTGCAGCCGATCGGCGTCGATCGCCGCCCTGGGGGCGACCGCGGCCAGGAAAGCATCGCCGATGCGGGCGACCAAGCCGTCCGGCCCCACCGCGCCGACGACATGGTCGTGGATCGACAGAAGGCATTGGTCGGCCGCCCGGAGGCCATGCAGGGCGGCGACGTCACGGTGCGACTCGACCAGGACGAGGGCGATTCGGCAGGATTGGCCACCCCGGTCGAGGCAATCGCCCAGCGCCGCCTCGATGGCGTTCAGATTGGGAATGCCCAGGGTCTGGTCGACATAGGCGAGGCGGTCCAACCGCTCGATCAGGGTCAGGGTCTCGAGGGCGATTTCGACCGCCGTCTCGAACAGTCGGAACAGTGCCGGCGTGCCGGGTAGCACGGCCGGGCCGGGCGACAGAATCACCGCTGCCAGGGCCCGGCCCGAGACCGCCCGGAAGCGGAGGCCGAGTGCTTCCGCCGGCGCTTCGTCGGTCGATCCGCCGGCCAGCAGATCGTGAAGCCAGGCCGGTTCGATTTCGGCCAGTTCATGGCCGGTCCAGGCGGCCAGGCAGCCGCGCGCATGGACGATGCGCCCGGCGGCCGGGTCGATGGGAGAGACGCCGAGGTCACAGACGATCCCGTCGGTCGGTGCGCCGGTCATGGCCGCGATCTCTTCGATCAGGGCTTCGGCAAGCTGGCCGATGGCGGTGCAGCGGGCCAGCCGTGCGGCACCGCTGGCGGCGCGTTCCAGCAGCAGCCTTTCCTGGGCCAATTGGTGCATCCGCTCGAAACCGCGAATGCCCGCCTGCAAAATGGTGGCCAGGCGTTCCGGCATCAGGTCGGATTTAGTGCAGACGCCGTCGATTTCGAAGCGGGCGGCATCGGGCAGGGGATCCGGGACCTCCGCCCGCAGAATCACGCGCATTTCGACCAGGCCGGCATCGCGCCATTCCCGCAGCAGGCGCATACCGGCACCGCTGCCGCCGAGATCGACGCCCAACAGGGTGGCGGCGATGCTTTGTTCGCGGGCCAGCAGTTGTCGCGCTTCGTCATAGGAGCGGGCGTGCAGCAGGTCGACCTGCCGACCCGCGACCTCGGCGCTGGCCAGTGCCGCGCGGGCGCGAGCGTGGATGTCTTCGTCGTCGTCGGCGATCAGGACCAGCCAGACGGAGCCCGTGCCACCGCGTGCGGAGGCCGGCGGCAGAGCCGGTTCGGCCCGTCGCG
>JAYSCC010000284.1:0-4817 GCA_041915065.1 Zavarzinia sp. | reverse complement strand
GGACGGGCAGTGGCACGCCGCCAGTGTCCAGCGGGTGCTGGCCCGGCTGGACGCATAGCCTTCCCGCCTCGCGGCGACACTCGCAAGCCCTTTCCCGAGACCGCCCCGGCCCACCGCAGCGAGCCCGAGGGCCGCCGGAGGGGGGAAACGCACGCGAACCGATTGTCCGATTTGGCCTCGCAGATTTTTCTGGCAGAAATTTTCCGGGTAGGGCCTCAGACACTTCTAGGCTTGAGGACGGGTCACGGACCTGGTACACAGTGGCCAAGAGGCGCCGACAGAAAACCCTTTTATTTCAATGGTGAACCGGGATAAGCCGGGCAGTCCGGCCCTGGGCACCATCTCCTCCGAGAGCTCGGCGCATGTGCAATCTCTATTCGATCACCAAGGACCGGGCAGCCATTGCGGCATTGGCGCGGGCCCTGCGGATCGCGGCGTCGATCGGCAATTTGGCGCCCCTGACTGGCGTGTTCCCGGACTATCCGGCGCCCGTCGTCCGCAATACCGCCGCGGGGCGCGAACTGGCGCTGCTGCGCTGGGGGATGCCGTCCCCCGCCTTCGCCCTCGAAGGACGCAGTGCCGATCCGGGCGTCACCAATATCCGCAACCTGGCCTCGGCCCATTGGCGCCCCTGGCTCGGCATTTCGCATCGCTGCCTGGTCCCCTTCACCTCCTTCGCCGAACCCGGGACTATGCCCTCGGGCGCCAAGACGACGGCTTGGTTCGCCCTGGGCGAGAGCCGCCCGCTCGCCTTCTTCGCCGGGCTGTGGACGTCCTGGCGCGGCGTGCGCAAGGTCAAGGAAGGCCCCGTCGACGCCGATCTCTTCGGATTTCTGACCTGCCCGCCGAACGACGTCGTGGCCGCCGTGCACCCCAAGGCCATGCCGGTGATCCTGACCGAGGCGGCGGAAATCGAGACTTGGATGGAGGCCCCGTGGGAGGACGCCCGGAAGCTCCAGCGCCCGCTGCCGAATGGCCGCCTGACCATCGTCGCCCGCGGACCGAAGCGCGATCCCGATACGATGGACGACCTGCCGCTGTTCCAGGGGTGAAATCCGCCCGCCGGGTCCCCATATGATGGCGATCGAACGGAGACGACGATGACCGATGTCCTGAAGGGCCTTGTCCGCGCGCTGGTGGTGGCCGGGCTGTTGTTCCTGGTCCTGACCCTCGCCGCCAGCCTGCTCAGCGCGCTCGCGATCGCCGTCCCGGTGCTTTTCGTGCTCGCCTGGCTGTTCCGGCCGCGCGGGCCGCGGATGCCCGGCCCGGAGGTGCGTCGCCGGGTGATCATCATCGATCACCAGGGTTGAAGCCGGGCGCGCAATTTCGCCGCGCACCCCCGGCGCCCCTTGCCCTCATGCGCTGAATGCGCTTCCCTGCCGGCGACCGGTCCCGGCGGTGGAGGCGCACCTTGTTCTTCAGACTGACGCTTCTTCTCGCCGTCGCTCTCGGCGGCTGCACCGCCTTGCCCGGCCTGCCGAAGGATGGCGGCGGCTACCAGACGGTCGGCCTCATCGTCCCCTCCTTCCGAACGCTGCCGGCCACGGATATCGGCTTCATCGGTGGCGATGGTGTGGCGCATTTCGACGCGACCTCGATCGACCTCGGCAACCGCCTGCGCCGCAGCATCAAGGGCTTACTCGCGCCGCGCTACCAAGTGGTCGACCTGCCCTATGTTCCGGTTCCCCACGATCACCGGCTCGACGCGACGGTGGCGGACGACGGTCGCGAGACGGTCGAAGCTGCCGTCGCGGCGTCGCCGGTCAGGGCCGATCTCTATATGGCCGTGCAGGAAGTCGAGCGGAACGACCAGTTCACCGGTCCGTTCATCAAGCTTTCGGGCTGCGGCGTCCTGCATGTGAACACGCCGATCGCGAGCAAGCCGCCTTTCGCCTATTGCAGCCTGTCGATCGTGTTGGTGGACGGCACGACGATGAAGCCGATCGGCTATCAGATCCTGAAGGCAGACAGTGGTTCGGGCTTCGCCCCCGATTCGATGCCGCACCTCGCCATGGAAGGCGTCGTCTGGCAGGGCGTCGCCTTGCCGCCGGAACAGATCGCGGCCGCGGGCAAGGCCTTCGACACGGTGCTGGACCCCGCGCTGTCCTACAGCCTGCGCCAGGCGAAATTGATTCCCTGACGCCGCCGCCCTATGGTCGGCCCCGGGTGAGTTTTGCTGCCCCGGGGGCTCGAGTCGCGGTGTTTCGGCTTTTCGTCATGATGGCGGCGCTCGCCGTCGCAGCCTGTGCGGCGAAGCCGGCGCCACAGCCCTTTGCCGGCGTCACCTCGATCGCCCTGGTGGTCCAGCCGCTGACCGAGATTTCCGTCTCCAACGTGGGTGTCACCGCCTTCGGCGATGCCGAGGGTGGCTTCGACGGGCGCCCCGCCGATCTCGAGGGCGATCTCCGGCACCGCCTAGCGGCCGCCCTGGCGCCGCGCTATCGGACCCTGGACCTGCCCTTCACAGCCATGGCCCGGCGGCCCTTGCTGGTCTCTTCCGAGGTGCAGGCGGGCAAGCAGGTGCTGGCCTTGCCCGGACGCGCCGATCTCTATCTCGTCGTGGTCGCGGCCGAGCAGCATTCGCCCTTCGGCGGCCGGGACGTGAAATTGTCGGGCTGTGGCATCGCCCATTTCAACGCCCTGGTCGCCTCCGATCCGCCCATCGCCTATTGCATCCTCGACCTGGTCGCGGTCGACGGCAAGAGCGGCAAGGTGCTCGCCGTGCAGCGCCTGATCACCGGCGGTCCCGATGCCGAGCCGCTGCCGGCCCATGCCGAAGTGCCGCGCATCATCTGGCAGGATGTCGACTTCGGCCCGGTGGAAATCCATGCCGCCGAAGACGCCCTCCACCGCGCCCTGGCGGCGGCCGTCCCGGCCAGCTTGAAGGCGATGCAGCTCGCGCCCTGAAGGCGCCGCTTGATCTGTCGCAATGCCCCCGGCGGGGTTCGTTCCCTCGCCGCCAGCCTGCTCCGCGCCCTCGCGATCACCATCCCGGTGCTTTTCGTGCTCGCTTGGCTGTTCCGGCCGCGCGGGCTGCGGATGCCCGGCATGGAGGTGTGCCGCCGGGCGATCATCATTGATCACCGGGGCCGAGGCCGGGCGCGCAATTTTTGCACGACTTTCCTATAATATTGAAATCTCCTGTAGAATCGTTTCTCCTGTCGGTCCGGATGGCCGGCAGGGGAAATGTGACGTGTTGCGCCTTTTGACCGCGGTCCTGCTTCTGCTGTCGGCCGGATGTGCGCCGGATCGCACCCCGGCAGGCAGCGCGCCGGCCAACGGGGCCGTTGCGGTGGACGGTGCCTACAAGACCATCGGCCTGATCGTGCCACCCTATCATCAGCTCGACGTCATGAGTTACGGCGTCACCATGTTCGGCTACGAACATGGCCAAGTCGATGCAGCATCGATCGAACTCGGCAATCGTCTGCGCCACGCGGTCGCGCAGGTGCTGGCGCCGCGCTACCGGGTCGTCGACCTGCCCTATGTCACCGTGAATGCCGACCTCCGGACCGACGGCGGCCCAGGCCTGGCCGCCAAGGAGGCCGCGGCAGCCGCCGCCGCGCAGCCTAGCGGCGTCGACCTCTATCTCGTCGTGCATGAGGCGATATGGATCGATCCTTTCAGCGATCACGGCCTCCTGCTCAAGGGCTGCGGCGTCCATCACGCCACGATGTTGATCCTGGACCAGCCGCCCTTGGCCTATTGCGTCCTGGAGATGGTCCTCGTCGACGGCCATAGCCTGAAACCAGTCGGCCAGCAGCCCATCCTGAGCGACAGCGGCTCCGCCGTGATACCCGACCAGACGCCCCATGCCGACCTTCAAGGTGTCCAGTGGAGCGGGGTCGACCTGACCCCGCAGCAGATCGCCGCCACCGGCGCAGCCCTCGATTCGGCCCTGGCCGGCGCCCTGCCCTACAGCCTGAAAAAACTCGGGCTGGTGCCCTGAGGCGCATCTGCCGAGACGCCTCTTCCCGGGCGATCGCGGTACCCCCGTTGATCTCGCGCAATGACGGCGGCCGCACCGGTGCCCGACAATTTTACGTCGGGCACATGGGTGATCGTATTGGCTGATAACCCTATCGCCAAATCGCCTCTCCAGTCCACTTGAATAATTCTAATCTGTGGGCCATTTTGTGCGCACGGTCAGTCGGTTAAGGAGTAAACCTTGGCGGCTGGCGGACGGCCCCGGCGGGGTTCGTTGCTTTGCGTCAAACGTAGAAGGAAAGCGCAATGTCTCTCATCAACACCGAAGTGAAGCCGTTCAAGGCGCAGGCCTACCACCAGGGCAAGTTCGTCGAAGTGACGGACGAGACCCTGAAGGGTAAGTGGTCGGTCTTCGTGTTCTACCCGGCCGACTTCACCTTCGTCTGCCCGACCGAACTGGGCGACCTCGCCGACAACTACGCGGAATTCCAGAAGCTCGGCGTCGAGATCTACTCGGTCTCCACCGACACCCATTTCACCCACAAGGCCTGGCACGACACCTCGGACACGATCGCCAAGATCGAATATCCGATGCTCGCCGACCCGACGCTGGCGATCTCGCGCGCCTTCGAAGTGCTGATCGAGGAAGAGGGCCTGGCCTATCGCGGCACCTTCGTGATCAACCCCGAAGGCAAGATCAAGATCATCGAAGTCCACGACAACGGCATCGGCCGCGACGCCAAGGAACTGCTGCGCAAGGTGAAGGCCGCGCAGTATGTCGCCTCGCATCCGGGCGAAGTCTGCCCCGCCAAGTGGACCCCGGGCGAAGCCACGCTGAAGCCCTCGCTCGATCTGGTCGGCAAGATCTGATCGTACTCATGCCTCTCGGT
>JAYSCC010000283.1:0-4822 GCA_041915065.1 Zavarzinia sp. | reverse complement strand
TCGATCATCGACGGCAAGGTGCTGCCCTGAGCGGCAGGCCGGCCGCCCTGGTCACCGGCGCCGGCAAGCGGATCGGCGCCGCCTTCGCCCGCCATCTGGCCGGTCGCGGTTTCGCCGTCCTCCTCCATCATCACGCCAGTGCCGATGAGGCCGAACAGGTCGCGGCCGAGATCCGCGCGGCCGGCGGCACCTGCCACCTGCTGGCCGCCGACCTCGCCGAGGCGAACGCGGTCGAAGCCCTGATCGGCCGGGCCACGGCGCTGGAGCCCGGGCTGAACCTGCTGGTCAACAGTGCCGCCCGCTTCGTGCACGACCGGGTCGAGAGCCTGACGCGGGCCAATTGGGACGCCCATCTGGCCGTCGACCTTTCCGCCCCCGCCTTCCTGTCACGCGATTTCGCGGCCCATGTCGCGGCCAAGGGCGAGCGCGGCCTGATCGTCAACCTGGTGGATTTCAAGCTCTCCGGCAGGCCCGATCCGGCCTTCCTGTCCTATACCGTGGCCAAGGCCGGGCTCGCCGCACTGACCGAGCTGCTGGCCGTCGCCCTTGCGCCCGCGGTCCGCGTCGTCGCCATCGCGCCTGGCTACACGCTGCCCGGCGGCAAGCAGACGGCGGAGGGTTTCGAGCGCGCCTTCAAGGCCGCCCCCCTCGGCGCCGGGTCGACGCCGGAGGACCTCTGCCGGGCGCTGGACTATGCGATCGACAGCCCGGCGGTGACCGGCACGACCCTTCTGGTGGACGGCGGGATGCATCTGTTACGTTGACGCAAACGTAAAGGGAGGAGAGCCCGATGAAAGTGTCCGAGGCCCTGGAAAGCCGCCTGTCCGTACGCAGCTTCCTGGCCGACCCGGTGCCGGTCGAAACGATTCGGGCGATCCTGGAAACGGCCAAGCGGGCGCCGTCCGGCGGCAACCTCCAACCCTGGCATGTCTATGTCGTGACCGGGGCCAAGCTCACCGAGCTGAAGGCCCTGGTCCAGTCCCGCCTGGGCGTCACGCCCAAGGGCGAGGGCACGGAATATCACATCTATCCGCCCGACCTGACCGAGCCCTATTCGACCCGCCGCTTCCGGGTGGGCGAGCAGCTCTATGCCGCGATCGACATTCCGCGCGACAATAAATTCGGCCGCCTGCTGCAATTCGCCCGCAATTTCGAGCTGTTCGGCGCGCCGGCCGCCCTGTTCTTCGCCATCGACCGCCAGATGCAGCAGGGCCAATGGGCCGATCTCGGCATGTTCATGCAGTCGATCATGCTGCTGGCCCGGGAATATGGGCTCGACACCTGCCCGCAGGAGGCCTGGGCGATCTGGCACAAGACGCTCGGCGAATTCTTAGGCATTCCGGACAATCTGATGTTCTTCGCCGGCATGGCGCTCGGCTATCGTGACGCGGACCACCCGCTCAACCACCTGCGCACCGAACGCGCCGCCCTCGAGGAATTCACCAGTTTCTTCGGGGATTGAGGAGAGCCGCGATGCCCAAGACCGAACTGCTGATCGAGGGCCGCCAACGCGAGCTGGTGCCCGGGTTTTCCGTCCGCCGCATCCTGCCCTTCGCGTCCCGGCGCCATGTCGGCCCCTTCGTCTTCCTCGACCACATGGGGCCGGTCGAGGCCGGGCCACGCGGCATCGCCGATGTCCGCCCCCATCCCCACATCGGCCTCGCCACCGTGACCTGGCTGTTCTCGGGCGAGATCGTGCACCGGGATTCGCTCGGCTATGTCCAGCCGATCCGGCCCGGCGAACTCAATTGGATGAGCGCCGGCCGCGCCATCACCCATTCGGAACGGATGCCGGAAGACGTGCCGGTCGTGCATCTGCACGGCATCCAGGCCTGGGTCGCCCTGCCCCAGGCGATGGAGGAGAGCGAGCCCTTCTTCACCCATGTCGGCCGCGACCGCCTGCCCGTGGTCTACGAGCCGGGCGCCCGGCTCACCGTGATCGCCGGCACGGCTTACGGTGCTACCGCCGATCTGGCCGTGCCCTCGCCGCTGTTCTATGTCGAGGCGAAGCTGGATCCCGGGGCCGAACTGGCCTTGCCGGAAGGCTACGAAGAGCGCGGCGCCTATGTCGTCTCCGGCTGTATCTCGACCGGTGACGGCGAGATCGGCGAAGGCACGCTCGCCGTCTTTACCCCGGGCGAGGCGGTCACCCTGAAGGCGGAGACCGGCGCCCTGGTCATGCTGCTGGGCGGCGCCCCCCTGGACGGGGAGCGCCACATCTATTGGAACTTCGTCTCCAGCGACCGCGAGCGGATCGAGCGGGCCAAGGCCGCCTGGCGGGAAGGCCGCTTCCCCAAGGTGCCGGGCGACGACGAGTTCATTCCCCTGCCGCCGTGATGGCGCCCGAGACTTCCTCGTCTTCCGCCAGCCTCTTCGGCGCGAGCAGGAGATACATGGCGGGGGTCACCAGGCGCGACAGGAAGGTCGAGGTGACCAGCCCGCCGATGATGACGATCGCCAGCGGCGAATAGAGCCCCGAGCCTTCGAGGGCGAGCGGCGCCAAGCCGCCGACCGCGGTCATCGAGGTGAGCAGCACGGGCAGGAAGCGGATCTCGCCCGCCTGCTCGATCGCTTCCTTGAGGCCCATGCCCTGGCGGCGCAATTGGGTCGTGAAATCGACCAGCAGGATCGAATTCTTGATCTCGATGCCGATCAGGGCGATGAAGCCGACCACCGCGGTGAAGCTCAGCGTGTAACCCGTGAGATAGAGCGCCACCAGGCCGCCGATGACGCCGAGCGGGATGACGCCCGCGACCACGGCACTCGACGAGAAGGAGCGGAACTCCAGGATCAGCACGGCGACGATGCCGAAGACCGCGACCAGGATCGCATTGGAGAGACCGGCAAAGCTCTTCTGCCGCGCTTCCGCCTCGCCGCCCAGGGCCATGCGATAGCCAGGCGGCAGGTTCAGCTTGGTCAGCGCCTTCTGCACCTCGGCCGTGACGCGCTCGGTATTGAAGCCGGTCACCGTATAGGCGGTGACGGTGACCGAACGTTCGCGGTCGTAGCGGTCGATCCGGGCCGGGCCGGCCTCGAAGCGGGGATCGGTCACGCTGGCGAGCGGGGTGGCGCCGGCCGCGGTCGGGACATAGATGCGGCCGAGGGCGTCGAGATCGTGGCGCGCATCGAGCGGCGCCCGCACCACGACGGGGAAATCATCGCCGTCGTCCTCGCGGAAGCTCGCCACCTGCTCGCCCGAGAGGGCGAGGCGGAGGGAGCGGTCGATCGCCCCCGCCGGCACGCCGAGGACCGCCGCCTTGGCTTCGTCGACGCCGAGGTCGAGGTCGGTGCGGTCGAGGCGGAGCGGATTCACGACGTCGCGGACACCCGGCACACTCTCCATCGTGCGGGTGAGCTGGGCCGCCAGGGATTTCAGCGTCTCCAGGTTGGGGCCGGTGATGCGCATGGCGAGCGGCGCCTCGATCGGCGGGCCGTTCTGGAAGATGCGCACCACCATCTGGGTGCCCGGATAGCGGTCGAGCCGGGCGCGCAGATCGTCGATGACGGCGGGGCTGGTCCGGCTGTCCCAATGATCCAGCTCGACGAAGACGGCGCCGTGGGTCGGGTCGTCCTCACGCGGGATGATGTTGTAGAAGATGCGCGGATTGCCGTGGCCGACGTTGGACATGACCCAGCGCACGCCTTCGGTCTTGGCGACCTCACGCTCGACATAGCGGACGGCGGCATCGGTCTCGGCCAGGGCGGCGCCGTCCGGCAGGTCGACGTCGATCACGAATTGCCGCGAATCCGCTGGCGGGAAGAGCGAGAAGCCGATCCGCGGCACCAGCATGACCGAGCCGGCGAACAGCCCGGTGGCGATCAGGCAGGTGATCAGCGGCCGGCCCAGGGCGAGATGCAGCAGCGGCCGATAGATTGTGTGGATGCCCTTCATGATGCCGCGCAGCAGCCAATTGCCTTCCGGATTCTCGTGCCGCGACAGGATGCGGCTGGCCAGGAAGGGAATGATGGTGAGCGAGACGAAGAGCGAGGCGCCGACCGTATAGAGGACGGAGACGGGCAGCGAGCGGATGAATTTCCCCGCCCCTTCCGGCAGGAAGAGGAGCGGCAGGAAGGCCAGCATCAGGGTCGCGGTGCAGCCGACGACGGCGACGGCGATCTGCCCCATGCCGGAGACCGCCGCCTGCATCCTGGACATGCCTTCGCGCAGGTGGCGGGCGATATTCTCGGTCACCACGATCGAATCGTCGACCAGCAGGCCGAGCGCCAGCACGAAGCCCGCGATTGAAAGCTGATTCAGCGAGAAGCCGGTGAATTTGAGCAGGAAGACGCCGATCGCCAGCGACAGCGGGATCGACAGCATGACCACGATCGAGGCCCGGAAGCCGAGCGGCAGCAAGGTGATCAGCACGAGGCCCAGGGCGATCGAGAAATCTCGGAACAGGTTGGACAGGCGATGGGTGACCGAAACCGACTGGTCGAAGCCGCGCTCCAGCTTGATGGTCGAGGGCAGCTGGGTCTCGAAGTCGTCCAGGATGCTGTAGATCGCATCGCGCATCTGGAAGATGTTCTGCCCGTCCTTCTGGTTCGCCGTGACGAAGACGGCGGGATGACCGTTGTAACGGGCGATGTGATTGGGCTCGTCCGCCGCCCAGGACACGGTAGCGACGTCCGAGACCTTGAGGACGGTGCCGCCGTGGGTGGTGATCACCGTATTGGCGATGTCTTCCAGCGTCTTGAAATCGCCGAGGCCCTTCACGTTGAAGCGGCGGGCGCCGGCGTGGACGGCACCGATCGGAATGCTCGCCCCCTGGGCCTTCAGGGCGTCGGCCCCGGCCGAGGCCGGCACGCCCAGATTGGCCAG
>JAYSCC010000282.1:0-4838 GCA_041915065.1 Zavarzinia sp. | reverse complement strand
CGCTGCCAATGAATCCGCAATCGCCAGATAGAGCGGGCCGTCGTGCCCGGCCAAATTGGGTTTCCAGGCGTCGGCCCCGCGGAGCTTCGGCTGTGACGGACGGGCAACGGTGGCAGCGGTGATTGTCATAGTGACAATAATGCTGTTGTCCCGAGGCGTTTGTCAAGATATAGAGACAATGCCTAATGTAAGGAGGCAGACATGACCGATTGCATGGAGACAAATTCCCCCGTCCTGTCCCCCGCCGCTGCTGCTGCCGCGGCCGAGACCGTCATGGTCGTGAAGGCCAATGGCCGCATGACCGTGTGGGTACTCGTTGCAAAAGCCGTGACCACCCTCCTCACCTGGCAACGCCGCCTGATCGAGCGCCGCCATATTCGCGAGATGGACGACCGCATGCTGCGCGACGTCGGCCTGTCCCGCGCCGATGTCGAAGGCGAAGCGACCAAGCCTTTCTGGAGGCCGTGACCGCGATGACGACACTCGACATCTACGAGGTCGAGGCGTTCGGCGCCGGCTTGCCCTTCCGGGGCAATCCGGCGGCCGTCGTGCCCCTCGACCGCTTCCCCGAGGACGCCGTGCTGGCCTCCATCGCGGCGGCGAACAATCTGGCCGAAACCGCCTTCTTCGTGCCCGCGGAGAAGCCCGGCAGCTACCGTCTACGCTGGTTCACGCCCACGGTCGAGGTGCCCTTGTGTGGTCACGCGACCCTGGCCACCGCTTTTGTCATCATGACAATCATGAGCCCTGGGTGCCCGGCGGTGACATTCGAATCGGCTTCCGGGCCGCTCGCGGTGACAAAGGACGGCGATGTCCTGGCCCTCGACTTTCCCAGCCGTCCGCCGCAGCCCTGTGCCGCGCCGGCCGGCGTTGAGGCGGCGCTGGGCGCGGTGCCGGAGAGCTGGCTGGGGGCTGCCAATTTTCTGCTGGCGACCTTCCCGGACGAAGCGGCGGTGGCGGCCCTGGCGCCCGACTTCAAGGCCTTGAAGGCGGCGACCGGCTGCGGCCTGATCGCGACGGCGCCGGCCGATCCGGCCAAGGGCGGCGATTTCGTCTCGCGCTTCTTTGCCCCCGCCGACGGCATCGACGAGGATCCGGTGACCGGCTCCGCCCATTGCAGCCTGACCCCCTATTGGGCGCAGCGCCTGGGCAAGCGGCACCTCGAAGCGCGGCAGATCTCGGCCCGCGGCGGCTTCCTGACGCTCGACGAGCGGGGCAGCCGCACCGGGATCGCGGGGCGCTGCCGGCTCTATCTCGAAGGCCGCATCCACATCTGACGTCGCGTCCAGGCCCGCCTCGGCGAATGGCTTGTGACGTGCACGTCAACCATGCATCCTCCCGCCCAGACCTTGAGAAAAATCGGGGCGGGAGGAGAGCATGGGCGAATTTTCGACCGTCGAACGCGACGGCCATCTGACCATCGTCACCATCAACCGGCCGGAGGTGATGAACGCCCTCCACCCGCCGGCCAATTTCGAACTGGCCGCGATCTTCGACGATTTCGCCGCCGACCCCGAACAATGGGTCGCCATCGTCACCGGGGCGGGCGAGCGCGCCTTTTCGACCGGCAACGATCTCGTCTTCCAGGCCAAGGGCGGCGCCATCGAAATCCCGCCCTCCGGCTTCGGCGGGCTGACCAACCGCTTCGACTTGGCCAAACCGGTGATCGCCGCGGTGAACGGCTTCGCCATGGGCGGCGGTTTCGAAGTCGCACTCGCCTGCGATCTGATCGTCGCTTCTGAAAACGCCGTCTTCGCCTTGCCGGAGCCGCGCGTCGGCCTCGCCGCCCTGGCCGGCGGCATGCACCGCCTGCCGCGCCAGATCGGTCTGAAACAGGCCATGGGCATGTTGCTGACCGGGCGCCGGGTGCCGGCGGTGGAGGGCAAGGACCTCGGCTTCGTGAACGAGGTCGTCCCCGCGGGCGAAGCGCTGGCGGCGGCGCGGCGCTGGGCCGAAATGATCCTCGAATGCGCGCCGAGTTCGATCCGCGCGACCAAGCAATGCGTCCTGCAGGGCCTGGAGAAGAGCGGGCTCGAAGCCGCCATGATGGGCAATTACCCGGAGGTCGGCCGCCTCTTCATGTCGAAGAACTTCCGCGAAGGTCCCCGCGCCTTCGCCGAGAAGCGCAAGCCCAACTGGGTCGGCGAGTGAGGAGAGAGACGATGACCCTGCACACCCCGATCTGTGACCTCCTGGGCATCGAACACCCGGTGCTGCTGGCCGGCATGGGCGGCGTCGCCTTCGCCGAGGTCTGCGCTGCGGTTTCGGAAGCTGGCGGCTACGGCTGCCTCGGCATGGCGGCGCTGCCGCCCGAGCGGATCCGCGAGGAAATGCGGAAAGTCCGGACCCTCACGTCGAAGCCCTTCGCCGTCGACCTGCTGACCGCGCTGCCCGAAACCCTGGTCAATGCCGTCGACATCATCATCGAGGAGGGGGCGAGCGCCTTCGTCGCCGGCCTCGGCGTGCCGGCACCGATCATGCGCAAGCTCAAGGACGCCGGGCTCAAGGTGATGGCGGTCTGCGGCTCGGTCCATCACGGCCTGAAGGCGGAGGCGGCGGGCTGCGACGCCGTGATCGCGCAGGGTACCGAAGGCGGCGGCCATACCGGGCGGATCGCCGGCATGGCCCTGATCCCCCAGATGGTCGACGCGCTGAAGATCCCGGTCGTGGCGGCGGGCTCGATCGTCGACGGCCGTGGCCTCGCGGCTGCCCTCGCCTTCGGCGCGGTCGGCGCCTGGATGGGGACGCGCTTCATCGCCTCGAACGAGGCCAATGCGGCCGAGGGCTACAAGGCGGCGGTGCTGCGCGCCCGGGACGAGGACACGGTGATCACCCGTTGTTTCACCGGTAAGACGCTGCGCGCGATCAAGAACAGCTATACGGCCGAATGGGAAGGCAAACAGGACCAGATCCAGCCCTTCCCGATGCAGGCCATGATCTCGGCCCAGGCGGGCGCCAACCTGACCTTGATGGGCATCACCGAGGGGATCGACGCCGACCGCGCCTGCCTCGCCGCCGGCCAGGGCTCGGGCGCGATCCACGAAATCCTGCCGGCGGGCGAGATCGTGCGCCGCACGGTGGCCGAGGCGGAGGCGGTGATCGCCCGTCTGCCCGGCCTGGTCAGCCGCCGCGCCGCCGCCGAATAGTCATTTCTCGGCGACGAAGAAGACCCGGCGGAAGGGGAACAGCACCCGCCCGTCGGGCATCGCCGGATAGGCCGCTTCGAGCCTCGTCCGATAGGCGTCCTGGAAGGCGGTGGCCGCCGCCTCGTCCAGGGCGTCGAGATAGGGCCGCATGGCCGTGCCCTTGGTCCATTCCAGCACCGGGTGGCTCTCCGGTGCCGGGGCCAGGATGTGGACATAGGCGGTGGTCCAGGCGTCGACGGCCCGGGCCCCGGCATCGAACATAAGCCCGGCATAATTCACCGCATCGTCGACCGGCCGGATGCTGGACACACCTTCCAGCAGGGGCGCGAATTCGGGCAGGGCCACGACCTCGGCCAGCAGGCGGTGCGACGGGGCGGCATGGTTCTGCGGCATCTGCACGGCGAGCACGCCGCCCTCGGGCAGGCCCGCCACGATGTCGCGTAAGATGCGGCGATGGTCGGCCAGCCAGTGGAAGGCGGCATTGGAGACGACGAGGTCGAAGCCCGCGGCAACCGCCGGATCGGCGATGTCGCCCAGGACGAAACGGGCATCGGGCAGGGCCTTTTCCGCCGCCTTCAGCATGGCGGTGGACGAATCGACGCCGGTCAGCCGCAGGTCCGGGAAACGGTCGCGCAGCAGGCCGGTGACCTGGCCGCCGCCGCAGCCGAGGTCCATCGCCGCGGAAAAGCGCCGGTCGGGAATGCGGGCGACGAGGTCTGCCGCGGGCCTGAGCCGGGGGCCGGCGAATTTGGCGTATTGGCTCGGATCCCAGCTTGCCATGGCGCACTCCCTTGCCGAGGATTCCTGTTGATCAGGTTAAGGATTGCGGATGCGGATCACCGTCGTCTTGAACGAAAAGGCCGGTACGCTGGCGGACTGCGACCTGGGCGCGGTCTCGACCGGGATCCGGACTGCCTTCGCCCATGCCGGCCACACCGTGACGGTGACCGCGGTGAAGCCGGACGCCATGGTTCATGCCATCCGCCGGGCCTTGGTGGCAAGGCCCGATGCGCTGGTGGTCGGCGGCGGCGACGGCAGCCTGAACACCGCGCTCAACCTGATCGGCGATGCCCCGGTGGCGCTCGGCGTGCTGCCGCTCGGCACAATGAATCTGACGGCGCGCGACGCCGGCCTGCCGCTCGACCCGGTCCAAGCCGCCAAGGCGATGGCGCGCGGCTCGATCGAATGGATCGACGTCGCCACCATGGGCGAGCGGCGTTTCCTCCATGCCGTGGCGCTCGGCTTCTATCCCTGGATGGTGCTGGACCGGGAACGGGCGCGCCGCCGCCGGGGTCTCGCCAAATGGCCGGCCATGCTGCGGGCCGGCTTCCGCGCCCTGTTCCGCCGCCACGAACTGGAAGTCGATGTCGTGCTCGACACCGACACGGGCGAGGTGGTGCAGATCCGTACCCCCCTGCTGTTGGTCGCCAACAACCGTTTCGTCGAGGGCGAGGGGCCGGTGCCCAGCCGGGCCAGCCTGGCCGACGGCGAATTGGCGGTCTATATCGCGGTGACGGAGGGGCCTTTCGCCCTGCTCCGGCTCGCCGCGGCGGTGGCGGCCGGGCGCTGGGAGAGTGCGCCGGACATCCGCTTCGCCGCCTGCCGGGCACTTCGGGTCCGCTCGCGCCGGCGCCGGCTCCGCGTCGCGATCGACGGCGAACTCGATTACGGCGCGCCGCCGATCGACTTTCG
>JAYSCC010000281.1:0-4843 GCA_041915065.1 Zavarzinia sp. | reverse complement strand
AGAACGAGTTCGGCGCCCTCGGCGACACTTCGACCCTCGCCGATCCCTCCGTCGTCACAGACCTCATCGACAATCGGCAAAACCGTTAAGGGGGAAGCCCAAAGGGCAAAAAAGAAGGGGCGGCCGCGCAAACGGCCGCCCCTTCTGATTTTCGGCGGGCTTACTTCAGCAGGAAGCCGAGCAGGCGATCGATCGTCTTGCCGTAAGGCGGACGCATGAACTTGAGGCCGTTCAGCTTCGGCTGGACCATGACCGACTTCTTGTGGCTGAAGGTCATGAAGCCCTCGCGCCCGTGGTAGGAGCCCATGCCCGACGGGCCGACGCCGCCGAACGGCATGTCTTCCTGGGCGACATGCATCACCGTCTCGTTGACGCAGGCGCCGCCCGAGGTGGTGCGGGTCAGCACCTTGTCCTGCGCCGCCTTGTCGTCCGAGAAGACGTAGAGGGCGAGCGGACGCGGGTGGTCGTTCACATAGTCGATCGCCTCGTCGAGCTGGCGATAGGTCTTGATCGGCAGGATCGGGCCGAAGATCTCGTCCTGCATCACCTTCATGTCGTCGGTCGGGTCGAGGATGATGGTGGGCGGGATCTTGTGGGTCGGCTGCTGCTCGAAATTCTCCTTGGCCGGGTTGACCTCGACCACGGTGGCACCCTTCGACTTGGCGTCGGCGATCAGGCCGCGCAGGCGGTCGTAATGGCGCTGGTTAATGACCGAGGTGTAATCCTCGTTGTCCTTCAGGGTCGGATAGGACTTGGTCACCTGGGCCGACAGAAGGTCGACGAATTCCTTCTTCTTGTCGTCCGGCACGAAGACATAGTCGGGCGCCACGCAGGTCTGGCCGGCGTTCAGGAACTTGCCCTGCACGATCGAGCCCGCGGCATCGGCGAGGCGCGCATTACGGTCGACGATGGTGGGCGACTTGCCGCCCAACTCGAGCGTGACCGGCACCAGGTTTTCAGCCGCGGCCCGCATCACGTGACGGCCGATCGAGGTCGCCCCGGTGAACAGCATGTGGTCGAAGGGCAGGCGCGAGAAGGGCTCGCCCACTTCCGGTCCGCCGGTGACGACGGCGATTTCGAGCTCGTCGAAGGCCTTGCCCAGGACCTTGGCCATCAGGTCCGAGGTGCGCGGGGTATATTCGGACGGCTTCAGCATCACCCGGTTGCCGGCCGCGATCGCCGCCGCCATCGGCCCGAAGGCGAGCTGGATCGGATAGTTCCAGGGCGAGATCACGCCGACGACGCCGAGCGGCTGGAACAGGATCTTGTTCCGGGCCGGGAAATAGGTGATCGCGGTCGGCCGCTTCTCCGGCTTCATCCACTTGGCGAGGTGCTTCTGCATGTGCTTGATGCCCTCGACCGTGACCACGAAATCGGTCAGCAGGGTCTCGTGCTTCGAGCGGTGGCCGAAGTCGGCCGAGACCGCCTCGAGGAAGGCATCCTTGTTGTCCATCAGCGCGGCCTTCAGGCGGCTCAGGCGCTCGCGCCGAAGCTCGGCCGAAGGCGGCCCCAGCTTGATGAAGTCGCGGCGCTGCCGCTCGAGAATGTCCTTCAGCCGCGTGGCGACATCCCCGCCCGCAGCCTCGACCCGCACTTCCGCCAGACTCATGTTTCCTCTCCCCGGGCTCGCAGCCTCTTCAATCCGATAATTTATCAGATTGTGCGGCCGGGACCAGTCCGGCGTGAAACAGCGTTTCAGACGCTTCCATGAATTTTTGTGCAGTGCGGCAATATTCCCGTTGACGGCGCAAGGGGACGGACTTATCTACTTCTCATGTTGCGCCGCACAACGACCCTTGTTCGGTGCGGCGGCTAGTACCTGCGTAGCCAATCAATCATTCCATAAGCGAAGCTCAGGAGAGCGAAGATGGCCACCAAGAAGAAAGCCGCCGCTGACGTGGCGGGCGAAGTGATGGAGACCGTTGTGGAGTCCGTGGAAACCGTCGAAGGCGCGACCGAGAAGGCCACCGAGGCCGTGGAAACCGCGCTGGACAACGCCTCGTCCCAGCTCGAGAAGGCCGTGGCCTGGAGCCGCGACCAGGTGAACGAAGTCTCTGCCAAGGTCGAAGAGAACGCCAAGAAGGCCCTGGCCGACGTGAAGGACAACTTCACGAAGGCCACCGACTGGAGCCGCAGCCGCTACCAGACCCTGAAGACCAACTACAGCGAAGCCGTGACCTTCAGCAAGGCTTCGATGCATGACGTCGTCGCCTCGGGCAAGGCTGCCGCCGAAGGCCTGAAGTCGGTCGGTGAAGCGGTCGCGGAAGCTGTGAAGGTCGCGACCGAAGAGAACGTCGACGCCGCCAAGAAGCTGTGGGCCGTGAAGTCGGTCGGCGAAGCGGTCGAGCTGCAGGACAAGTTCACCAAGACTGCCCTGGACCTCTACCTCGCCCATTCGCAGAAGATCGCCGAGACCACCGCTTCGGCCATCCGCGCCACGATCGAGCCGCTGCACTCGCGTCTGGCCGCCCTGGCGACCGAGCTCGCGAAGCGCCGCACCGCCGCTTAATTTCCCTGGCGGAGCGTGTTATCAGGGGGCGGCTTCGGCCGCCCCCTTTCGTTTGTCCAGCGGGGCGGCTTCGGTCGCCCCTTTTCGTTTTCCCGGACCCTTCTCATGACCTATGCCGTCGGCCTTCTCCTCGACGCCGGCCTCGTCTTCGCCTCCGACACGCGGACCAATGCCGGGGTCGACCATGTCTCCACCTTCAAGAAGATGACGGTCTTCGAGGTCCCGGGCGAACGGGTCATCGTGCTCATGGGGTCGGGCAACCTGGCCATCACCCAGTCGGTGGTGAGCCAGCTCAAGGCCTGGAACGCGGCGGTGCCGCGCACTGGTGCCGGCCGGGCGCGCAGCAACCGCTCGATCCTGAAGGCGGAGACGATGTTCGAGGCGGCCCGTATCGTCGGCGCGGCGCTCCGCGAAGTCCACGCCCTCGACGGCGACTACATGAAGGCCCATGGCCACGACTTCAACGCCATGTTCATCCTGGGCGGCCAGATCGGCGAGGAGCGGCCGCGCCTGTTCCAGGTCTATTCCGCCGGCAATTTCATCGAGGCCGGCAAGGACACGCCCTATTTCCAGATCGGCGAGACGAAATACGGCAAGCCCATCATCGACCGCATCGTGCGTCCCGAGACCTCGCTCTCGGTGGCAGCGAAATGCACGCTGATCTCCTTCGATTCGACCATGCGCTCGAATGTTTCGGTCGCCATGCCGCTCGACCTGCTGACCTATGAGAAGGACACGCTCCGGGTCGGCGACTATCGCCGCATTCCGCGCAACGATCCCTATATGACCGCCCTCTCCGACGGCTGGTCGAAGGGTATCCTGGCCGCCTTCGAAGCCCTGCCCGATCCCGACTGGCCGGTCGCGAAATCCGAGTCCACCCCGGCGAAGCGCAAGCGCAAGGCCTGATTGCCGTCGCGGCTTCCTGGCCCAACGTGAACGGGGTTCACAAAGCCCCGCAGGCCGTCATAATCCCCGGGTCCGCGCCAGGAGGACCCATGACATACGAAACGCTGCTGGTCGAGCGCCGGGGAGGCGTCACCCAGATCACCCTGAACCGGCCCCAGGTGCTGAATGCCCTGAACGAGCCGATGTACGAAGAACTGACCGCCGCCTTCGCCGCGGCGGAGGTGGACCCGGCCGTGCGTGCCGTGCTGCTGACCGGGGCCGGCCGCGCCTTCTGTTCGGGCGCCGACCTCGCCCGCCCGCGCCCGATCCCCGAGGGTGGCACCCTCGGCGATGCGGTGGCCGAGACCATGCACGCCCTGATCAACCCGATGGTGGCCCGCATCGCCAGCCTGAAAAAGCCGGTGATCGCCGCCGTGAACGGCATTGTCGCCGGCGGCGGGGTCGGCGTGGCGCTGGCCTGCGATATCGTCGTCGCGGCGAAATCGGCCACTTTCGTCCAGGTCTTCGGACCCAATCTCGGCATCGTGCCGGACATCGGCTGCACCTGGATGGTGCCGCGCCTGGTCGGAAGGGCGCGCGCCCTCGGCCTCGCCCTGCTAGGCGACCGCCTGCCGGCGGACACGGCCGCCGACTGGGGCCTGATCTGGGCCGCGATCGAGGACGAGCGCCTGATGATCGAAGCCAATGCCCTGGCCGAGAGGCTGGCCGCCGGGCCGACCGTCGGCTTCGGCCTGATCAAGCGCGCCCTGATGGCCTCCGAGCAGAATGATTTCGAGGCCCAGCTCGCCCTCGAAGCGGAATCGCAGCGGATCGCCTTCACCACCAACGACACGGTCGAAGGCATCACCGCCTTTCTGACCAAGCGCAAGCCGGCCTTCACGGGGACCTGACATGACCACGAGTTTCACCCGCGTCACCACCGCCCTCGAAGACGGCGTGATGGTGCTGACCTTCAACCAGCCGGAAGCGTTGAACGCCGTCTCCCAGGCCATGATCAAGGAGATCGGCGAAGCCGTGAAACTGGCCGAGGACCCGGCCGGCGGCGTCCGCTGCCTGGTGATCACCGGGGCCGGCCGCGGCTTCTGCGCCGGTGCCAACCTGGCCGATCCCGAGGGGCTTTCGATGGACGGCGGCATCCCCGACGTCGGCCGCATCCTCGAAGAATATTACAACCCGCTGTTCAAGCGCCTGCGCGACCTCCGGGTGCCGATCGTCACCGCGGTGAACGGCCCGGCCGCCGGGGTCGGCATGAGCTTCGCCCTCATGGGCGACATCGTGGTGGCGGCCAAATCGGCGAGCTTCCTCCAGGCCTTCGCCAAGATCGGCCTGGTGCCGGACGGCGGCTCGTCCTGGCTGCTACCCCGCCTGGTCGGGCGGGCGCGCGCCCTCGAACTCGCTCTGATGGCGGAGAAGCTGCCGGCGGAAAAG